>CANRGW010000006.1 GCA_947630205.1 uncultured Bacilli bacterium | reverse complement strand
TTAAAAATTGTAAGTGATGATAGTTTAAGAAGAAGATTGATTGAAGCATCAAATGAAGTTGGTCAATTAGGTTATAATACAGAACAAGAAGTTTCTGATACTTTAGATGAGGCTGAAAGAAAAATTTTAAGTATTGTAAAAGATAAAAGAGCAACTGAGTTTCAAAATATTAAAGATGTTGTTTATCGAGTTCAAAAAAATCTTCAAACTTTGGCTGAGACTAAGGGTGATATTACAGGTATTCCTACAGGATGGACAGATTTTGATAAAATGACTTCGGGTCTTCATGAAAATCAATTAATTATAATTGCTGCGCGTCCGGCTATTGGTAAAACGGCCCTTGCTTTAAATTTAGCGACTAATGTTGCTGTTAGTGCTCACAAATCGGTTGCCATTTTCAATTTGGAAATGGGAGTTGAACAACTTGCTAATAGAATGTTATCCTCTCTTGGACAAATAGAGGGTTATAAGTTTATGAGTGGTAAATTAAATAATAATGATTATGTTAAATTTAATGAGGCTTTAAGTCAACTTGAAGATACAAAGATTTTTATGGATGATACTCCAGGTATTACAATAGGTGAAATACGTGCTAAATGTCGTCGTTTAAAATCAAGTGAAGATGGACTAGATTTAGTTATTATTGATTATTTACAGTTAATTTCTGGTGGTAAAAATTATGGTGCTAATAGACAACAAGAAGTTTCTGATATTTCAAGAGCCTTGAAAATGCTTGCTATGGAATTGGAAATACCAGTTATTGCTTTATCTCAGTTATCACGTTCTGTTGAAGCACGTGAAGACAAAAGACCAATTATGAGTGATTTACGTGAGTCTGGTTCAATCGAACAAGATGCTGATATTGTTGCTTTCTTATATCGCGATGATTATTATCATAAAGAAGCAAGAACATCTGATGATACTAGTTTAAGTGAATTAATTATTGGTAAACATCGAAACGGAGCAACCGGAACTATTAACTTAGTATTCAAAAGAAATACTAGTACATTTTTAAATTTTACAAATGAAGGGAGTAGTGTGAATGAATAATCAGATTGATAATTCAACTAGTGTAACTAATAAAGAAACGAAAAAATTACCAATTGTCGGTATAGTTATTGCTTTAGTTTTATCGCTTGCTATTACATTTTTTAGGGCTAATGATGTTTTTTCTAAGACACAAACACCAATTGAAGCCTATAGAGTATATTTAAAAGGACATGCAATTGGTTTAATAAAATCTGATACTGAACTATATGATTATATAAATGAAATGCAACAAGAAATTAAAGAAGAATATCATGTTTCAAACGTTTATGTTCCAAGTGATATTAATGTTGTTAAAGATATAACATATGAAGAAAATTTACAAAAAGTATCAGATATTTATGAAATAATTGCTAAAGAGTCTCCTTTTACTATTAAGGGATATACTGTTAAAATTGATAAATCAAATTCTATTCAATATGTCGATGACTCTTTAGTTGATGAAGATGGTGAACAACAAGAAGATGCTAAAATAGTTAATATAAATATTCTTGATACAGAAATATTTAAAACGGCTTTAAAAAAACTTATTTTATCTTTTGTTACGGAGGATGAATATAATAATTATGATAATGAAACTCAAAGTCCTATTATAGATACTGGAGAATTTATTGAAAGTTTATATTCTGATGCAAGAATTTTCTTTACCGAAGCCTATTTACCGGTTAATGAAAAGATATATACATCAGAAGATGAATTAACAACGTATTTATTATTTGGTAATTTAGATAATATGTCTAGTTATACGGTTAAAGAGGGTGATACTTTAGCAAGTGTTGCTGCTGCTAATAAAATGAATGTAAATGAAATTTTAATTGCTAATCCTGTTTTAGGTTCTGAAAATGCCTTATTGTATGCTGGACAAAAGTTAACTGTTGGTATTTTAGATCCTGTTATTTCTACCGTTGAAGTTACAACTAAAGTTGAAGATCAAACACTTAATTATAAAACGGAATATATATATGATAATACGCAAATGGTTGGTTATCAAAAAATTGAAACTCAAGGTATTAATGGCATAACAAGAGTTACGCAACACGTTCATAGTATTAATGGTCAAGTAGTTGAAGCCGTTATCTCGGGAACGGAAGAAATAAAACCGGTTGTCAATGAAGTTATTATTAAGGGTGGAAAGCAAGCAACTATAACTTCTGCTGGTAATTGGGGATGGCCATGTAATATCCCTTATGTTAAAACAAGTGATTGGGGATGGCGTTGGGGACGTATGCATAATGGCGTTGACCTTTATCCATCCGGTGGTTATGGTTCTCCTATCTATGCTGCTAAAGATGGTGTTGTAACAGAAGTTAGATATAGTAGTAGTTTAGGAAATTATGTTGAAATAAGTCATGAAAAAGGTTATTATACAAGATACTTACACATGGCAAGTCTATCACGTTATGTAAAAGTTGGTGATAAAGTTAAAATGGGTCAAACAATAGGAGATGTGGGTAATTCAGGTGCTTCTCAAGGTACACATTTACACTTTGAAATATGGGATGGAAAACCTTATGGTGGAGGACAAAGTTATAATCCACTACTATTCTATTAATGCAAGCAATTATTCTTGGAAGTGGTTCAAAAGGAAATTCAACACTTTTAATAACTAATAGTAAAAAGATTTTAATTGATGTTGGATTTTCTTATTCCAAAACAAAAATGATTTTAGAAAAATATAATATAATCCCTGCTGATATTGATTTTATTTTATTAACTCATAATCATAAAGACCATATTGCTGGCCTTGCTTCTTTAACTAAAAAAGAGCATAAGTTTGTTTATGTTCCTTCCAAAATGGTAAAAGAAGTTAATAAATTAGTGGATATGGATTATATTGTTCCCGTTTTAACTGATGATTTAGAAATAGATGATTTACATATTAAATTTTTACATACTTCACATGATGCTTTAGGATCCGTTGGTTTTGTTTTTGAAGATACTAATTCCCTTGTTTATATGACGGATACGGGTTATATAAGTAAAAAGAATTTAAAATATATGAAAAATAAAAATATTTATATTTTAGAAAGTAATCATGATCCTGAAATGTTAATGAATGGACCTTATCCTTATATTTTAAAACAAAGAATATTAAGTGATACAGGGCATTTATCTAATGAAATGACTGGGAATTATTTAAAAGAATTGATTGGTTCTGAAACCAAAGAAATTATTCTAGCCCATTTAAGCGAGACAAATAATTTAGAAGAATTAGCCGTTAAAACAGTTTCCAAACTTATTGATAATCAAGTTGAAGTAAAAGCAGCCAGACAAGAAGAAGACATGGGAGTATTTATATGATAAAAATAATATGTGTTGGTAAGATTAAAGAAGAATATTTAAAAGATGCTATCAAAGAATATTTAAAAAGATTATCAAAATATACTAAAATAGAAATAATTGAATTACCAGATTATAGTTATGATATTAAAAAAACTTTAGAAACAGAACGTGATAGTATCTTAAAATGTTTAAAATCAAATGAATATTTAATCTTATTAGATATAAATGGCAATGAATATACTAGTAGAGAATTTGCTAATCACTTAGAAAAAATACGTGATATAAACTCTAATATTACTTTTTTAATAGGTGGTTCTTATGGAGTTCATGAAGATATAAAAAAAATAGTATCCGAGAAAATTTCTTTTTCTAAATTAACTTTTCCTCATCAACTATTTAGAGTTATTTTATTAGAACAAATTTATCGTAGTTTTAAAATTATTAATCATGAAGAGTATCATAAATAATTAGGTTATCCTAATTTTTTTATTTTATATTTAAATATTTAATAGTATTATCAGCAAGTATTTTCATAGCATCAATTAAATATTCTTCATTCAAGTTTTCTATTTGTCTTAAAGCCGATAGTTCTGTACAACCTAATATAATATATTCAGCCCCTTGTTTTTTTAAATTAGCAACAACTTGATAAAATTCTTTTAAATCAATAGGATTACCACCTTTAACTCCTTCATAAATAATCTTAGTAATAATTTTTTGGTCAAAAGAATTAGGAATTAAATATTCCATATTATACTCTTGTAGTAAATCTTTATAAATTCCACTTTTAATAGTTCCTTCTGTTGCTAATACTCCAACTTTTTTTATTTTTTTGGCATATAGATATTTAACAGTTTCTAAAACAATATTAATAAAAGGTATTTTAGTATTATTAACAATTTCTTCAAAGAAATAAGAAGCCGTATTACATGGCATGACAATAATTGAAGCATTACATTTTTCTAATTTTTTAACCGTATTTAAAATATTAGGTAAAGGATTAGGATTTTTATTATCTAAAATATAATTCGTTCTATCAGGAGTAGTTGGATCATTTATCACAATCATTTGAACATTATCTTGAATATTTTTTAAATCTTCATTTAATAATTCCATAAATTTAACTGTTGCAAGTGGTCCAAGTCCTCCAATAATACCTATTTTTTTCATAAGTTCACCTTACAAGCCAATATTTTTTCCATTAGATTAGAGTCATCAAAAGAAAAAGAAGTATTTAAAAGAGGAATATGAATATTATTTGCAATTATTTTAGAAATTTTTGTATCATTAAAAGTTAAAACTAAATTATCTGAGTTAATATTTTCTAAATCTTCAATAATTTTTATAATTTCTTCAACATTTTTTTCTAATAATTTATTATCAATTATAATATTCATTTTTATATGTTCTTGATCAGTTTTGGCTTTAGTATTTTTTAAAATTTTATCAATAAAGGCTGTTGTTTCTTGATAATTATTACCTAATATAGCAAGTGTTTTCATAAGAACCTCCTATTTATAATATTTTTTATACTTACGATAGTAATTATAAGTCTTTAAAGTAACAAGAAAATATCTTTTAAAAGTGAAATCTTCTTTATATAAAAGAATATTTCTTACTTTCTTTTCATGATATAGTTTTTTTGCTAATTCCTTTAATTCTTTATTCTTAGTATATTTCATAATAATTCCCTTAGGAACAATTGTCCAAAGAAATTTATTATCTAAATATTCAATTTCTCTTTTCTTATCATAGATAAAATCATCAACTAAATATTTAACAATATTTTTTCCACTTACAGTTGTAAATGATGAACTTCTACCTTGTCTAATATTAATTTCAAATAATTTATAATTATTATTTTTAGCATCATATTTAAAATCAAAATTGGCATAGCCTACAAATTTAATTTCTTCTAAGAAATCTTTCATTTTGGCAAATAACTTTTCATCAAAAGTTGGAATAATAGCATCATAATCTCCAATAGAAGCAGGAGTTTTTTCTTCTAATAAAATTTGTCCTAAAGCCATAAAAGTTACTTTATGATTTTTATCAACATAAGCATTTAAAACACGAAGAGATGTATCATCACCTTCAATATATTCTTGAATAATGATATTCTTTTTATAACTTGATGCATAAATACGATTTAAAATATCTTTAAATTCTTCTTCATTATAGGCAATAAATATTTTTTTCTTGCCAACAAAGTCTGCTTTCCAATAAGAGACACTATCACTAGGTTTTAAAATAACCGGAAATTCAAAATCAAGTTTTATTTGTTTATAATTTTGATAATCACAGATTAAAGTTCTTGGAAAATCAAGATTATATTCAGCACAAGTTTTATAAAATTCTTCCTTTAAAACTAATTTTTCCATTAAAGGTTTATCTATATAAGGAATTAAAAAATATTTTTCAAGTTCTTTTTTATTTTCAATAATAAGACGCATATAGATATCACTACAAGCAATTAATAATAATTTTTTCTTAGGATATTTTTTGGCTAATTCTTTTAAAGTCTTTAAAAAAACTTCTTTTGTTTCAATATTTAAATCTCTATATATTTCTAAAATTTTACTGTATTTAGTTTCTAAATAGTCTTTTTTACCAACAGCAATTGATTTTATTTTATATTCTTCATGAAAAGCAACAGCCATTCCGTAAACGTTTCTATCACTTCCTAATAAAATAGGAATAAATTCTTGATTTTCCATACATCCTCCACAACTCTAAAAATATTATAACACGAATTAAAGAATTTTATAAATATATGAATATTAATAGACATATTTTTACTTTTTAAGACAGAATAATGTGTTATTATATATAATAAGTGGAGGTATCATGGCAACAATTAATAATTTTTTATGGAGTATTGCTACAGTTTTATTAATAGGAAGTGGAATATATTTTAGTTTTAAACTTTCTTTTGTTCATTTTAATTTTAAAGCAATGTATAATTATATTTTCAAGAATAAAAAAGAAAATAAAGGTATTTCACCTTTTGAGTCTTTAACCGTTGCTTTAGGAGCATCTTTAGGAGTAGGTTCTTTGGCTGGTATTGCTTTGGCTATTTTTAAAGGAGGAGTTGGAACTATTTTTTGGATATGGATTTCTTGTCTTTTAATTGCTCCTAATTCTTTTGCTGAAAATGTTCTCTCAGTTTTATATCAAAAAAAGGTTGGTAATAATTATGTTGGAGGTCCTTCTCATTATATAAATTCAGGACTAGGTTTTAAAAAACTAGCATTTGTTTATGCCTTTTTCATTGTTTTTGCTTACTTATTAGGTTTTTTAACTATTCAGGCTAATTCGATTGCTAAAGCATTTACTAATTTTTTTAATATTCCATCTATTTTAATAGGTATATTAGTAGGAGGATTATCTTTTATTATTATTCATAAAGGTATTAAAGGAATTGCTAAGTTTTCTTCTATATTTGTACCTTTTATGAGTATTTTATATTTATTAGTTACGCTTTTTATTGTTCTTAAAAATATTAATTTATTACCAAATATATTTTTAAATATTTTTAAAAGTGCTTTTAATTTTAAATCTTTTGGTTATGGTACTTTATCAGTTATTTTAATTGGTATTCAAAGAGGAATATTTTCAAGTGAAGCAGGAACTGGAACAGCTGCGATTGCAACAGGTTCAACTGGTTCTAAAAATGCTATTGGTCAAGGATTATTACAAACAATAGGGGTTTACATTACAACTTTTTTAGTTTGTACAAGTACGGCTTTAATAATTTTAACTTCTAATTATAATCCTCTTTTATATCAAAATGTAAATGGTATTGAAATAACCCAAAATGCTCTTATTTATCATTTAGGGGGTTTTGGTAATCTTATTTTATATTTTTGTATTATTGCTTTTTCTTTTTCAACAATTATTTCAGGTTATTATTATGGAGAAGTTAATATGAAATTTTTATTTAAAAATATGAATGATAAAACTATTTTAATTTTAAAAATAGTAACTTGTCTTTTACTTGTTTTAGGAACAATTGTAAGTCCTACCTTTTTATGGTCTTTTGTTGATATTTTAGTTGCAATTCTAGCAATTATTAATGTTTTTGCTATTCTTTCATTAAGAAAAGATGTTATAATAGAATATATGAATTACAAAAGGAATGAGAAAAATGATAGGAAACGATTGGGATGAAATTTTAAAAGATGAATTTGCCAAAGAATATTTTTATAATTTATTAAAATTTGTTCAAGGAGAATATGCTAGAAAAACGATTTATCCAAGTAAAAAAGAAGTATTTAAAGCATTTAGATATACTCCTTATAAAAATGTTAAAGTAGTTATTTTAGGTCAAGATCCATATCATGGAGTAGGACAAGCCGAGGGGCTTAGTTTTTCAGTACCTAAAGGAATTAAAAAACCGCCATCACTTGTTAATATCTTTAAAGAATTAGAAACTGATTTAGGCTATAAAGTTCCAGAAAGTGGTTCACTTGTTCCATGGGCTAAACAAGGTGTTTTATTATTAAATACAGTTTTAACAGTAATTAAAGATCAAGCGGCTAGTCATAAAGACATAGGCTGGGAAATCTTTACTGATGAAGTAATAAAAAAAATAAATGAAAAAGATGAACCAGTTGTTTTTATTCTTTGGGGAAGTTATGCTAGAAGTAAAAAGAAATATATAACTAATCCTAAACATTTTATTGTTGAGTCTGCCCATCCATCACCACTTTCAGCATATAATGGTTTCTTTGGTTCTAAACCTTTTTCTAAAACTAATAATTTCTTAATAAAAAATAATATAAAACCAATTAATTGGCAAATAGAAGATAAAGTATTATCTTAAAGGGGGAAGTAATGACTAATAAAAATACATTTTCTTTAGGTTTAATTATTTGTCTAGTTGTTATTATTTATTTCTTTTTAACACCCATCATATCTCTAAAGAAAGAGTTAAAAGTAAACCAAAATGATATAATAGAAAAAGAAGATTTTCTTGAAAAAATTACTTTAGGTAAACTTTTAAATGCTAAGGACAAAGTTTCAACTCTTTTAGTTGGTGAAAAGAAAATAAATCTTCAAGTAAAATCTATCCTAGGACTAGTAAAAAATTATCAAGTAACTTTAATCGTAAAAGAAAATCCAAATATTATTTCTAAAAAGTATGATATTAAAGAAGTAAATGGAGTTACTACAATAAACGGTGTTATTATAGTTAATAAAAGTTATTCTTTACCAAGTGACTATGGAAATGGTTTAACAACAGATACATTAAAGGCTTTTCAAGAAATGCAAAATGCTGCTAAAGAAGAAAATTTAAATCTTTTTATTAGAAGTGGTTTTCGTTCTTACCTTGATCAAACCATTGTCTATGATAAATGGGTTAAAAAAGATGGACAAGAAGTTGCCGATACTTATTCAGCAAGACCAGGTTACTCTGAACATCAAACAGGTTTAGCAATGGATTTAAATTCTATTGATCAAGATTTTGCTGATACGAAAGAATTTGCTTGGTTAAATGAAAATGCTTATAAATATGGTTTTATTTTAAGATATCCACAAGAAAAAGAAGAAATAACTGGTTATATATATGAACCATGGCATTATAGATATGTTGGAGTAGAACTTTCAAAAGAACTTTATAATAATGGTAATTGGTTAACTTTAGAAGAATATTTTGAAATAGATAGTAAGTACTAGAAATCTTTTAGAAAAATTCTAAAAGTTTCTTTTTTTGTCGATTGAATAATTTATAAAAAAATAGAAACTTCATATATTATATATGGAGGAATAATATGTTTCAAAGATTTGATGAAGAATGTAAAAAAATATTAAAAAAAGCTAAACTAGAAATGCAAGAATTAAAGCATCCTTTTGTTGGAACAGAACATGTTTTATTAAGTATTTTAAGTAATCCTAATTTAGGAATTACTATTAAATTAAATGAATATGGTGCTAACTATAAAAATTTTAAAGAAGAATTAATTAAGATAATTGGAATTGGTAATAGTTTAAATTCTTATTTTATATATACCCCTCTTTTAAAAAGAGTTATTGAAAATGCTATCATAGATACAAAAGATGATAATATATTTGAAGTTAATATAAATGCTATTTTTTTAGCCTTACTTGATGAGGGTGAAGGAGTTGCTATTCGTTTACTTGGTAATTTAGGAATTAATGTTGATGAGTTATATTTTGAATTTGCTAATAAAGAAAATACTAGTTTAAAATCTAAAAATAAAAAAAAGTTATCTATCTATGATCATTCTATTGATTTAGTTGAAAAAGCGAGAAGTGGTAAAATAGATCCTGTAATTGGTCGGGATAAGGAAATAAATCGTTTAATTGAAATTCTTTTAAGACGAAATAAAAATAATCCTTTATTAATAGGAGAGGCTGGAGTTGGGAAAACAGCAATAGTCGAGGCCCTAGCATTAAAAATTTATGAAAAAGATGTTCCTGAAGCCCTTTTAGATAAAAAAATTCTTTCCGTTTCTATGGCTAATTTAGTAGCCGGGACTAAATATAGAGGAGAGTTTGAAGAAAGAATTAGCAAAATTATAAAAGAAATAGAAAACAATCCTAATTTAATTATTTTTATAGATGAAATGCATTCTTTAGTAGGAGCCGGAGGGGCTGAGGGAGCGATTGATGCCTCTAATATATTTAAGCCAGCCTTAGCAAGAGGTAAACTTCGTTTAATAGGTGCAACAACAACCGAAGAATATAAGGATAGTATTGAAAAAGATAAAGCATTAAATAGACGTTTTCAAACAATTGTTGTTAAAGAACCAAGTAAAGAAGAAACCAAAAATATTTTAAAGAAAATAAAACCTCTTTATGAAAAATATCATAATGTTATAGTATCTGATGATATTATAAATGAAATAGTAAATCTGTGTGATAAATATATATTTGACCGTAAAAATCCCGATAAATCTATAGATATTTTAGATGAAGTATGTGCAAGTTGTTCTTTAAAAAAAGATAAATTAACGATGAAAATAGAAGATTTAAAAAAAGAATATGAAACTATTACTAAAACCAAAAATCAATATATAATAGCACATGATTTTGAAAATGCTTTTAAAGTTAAAGAAAATGAAGTTTTACTAGAAGATAAAATTAATAAACTTTATTTAAAAAATAAAATGAATTCTTTAAAAAATGTAACACTTTTAGATGTTTCAAGAGTTCTTAAAGCCAAATCACAAGTTCCAGTTTATGAAATAGATAAAGAGTCAATGAAGACTTTAAAGAATTTAGAAACGAATTTAAATGAAATTATTTTAGGTCAACAAGAAGCAATTTCTATTTTGACAAAAGAAACTAAAAAAATTAAATTAGGTTTAAAAGACAATAATCGTCCTATTTCTTTCTTATTTAGTGGTAAAAGTGGTGTTGGTAAAACCAAACTTGTTAAAGAATATGCTAATATTTTAAATATGCCTTTAATAAGATTAGATATGAGTGAATATAAAGAGTCTTATACAACTAGTAAAATTTTAGGTTCTCCTCCAGGATATGTTGGCTATGATACACATAATACCGTTTTAGATGAAGTAAAAAATAATCCCTATTCTGTTATTTTAATAGATGAAATCGAAAAAGCCAATGCCAGTGTTTTAAATTTATTTTTACAAATTTTAGATGAGGGTTTTATAACTAATTCTAATTCAGAAAAAATATATTTTAATCATACTATTATTATCATGACTAGTAATATAACTTCGAGTATTCAAACAATTGGTTTTAATCAAGATAAAGATAAAGATATTAAAAATAAATTAATGGAAGTATTAAGTACAGAGTTTTTAAATCGTATTAATCATATTATAGTTTTTAATGATTTAAATGAAGAGGTAATAAAAGATATTATAAAAAAAGAAATAAGTAAAATAAAGAAAAAATTCATGGATCAAAATTTTAAATTAAGTATTTCTTCTAAAGTAATAGATGATATTATAGCCCTTTCTAATTATAAAATAGAGGGTGCTAGAGGTATTAAAAATCTTCTTGAAGATAAAATTGATAATTTAGTTATAGATAGTATTTTAGAGGGAAGTAAGAAAATAACAATAAAAGCCCTTTTGTAAAGCAAGAAGAAATATCCAAACTATTTAGTTATTTTTCTTGAAAAAAACGCGAAAATGTTATATTATTAAAATAGTTTAGAAGGGATTGGTAATATGCAAAGTAATAAACAAAAAGAGAATAATCTTGCAAATTCAGTCGCTTCCTATTTAAATGGAACGCTTGCTTTAGAAACTTTAAATTTTAATAATTTATCAATGAATGAGTTAATTAATTTATTTGCTGATTATGCTAGTTGTAAATATATTACAAATGATAAAACTCCTAATTTATTAAATGCTATTATAGATACTATAAGTAATAAACTACCTTCTATGTCTTTAATAAAAGTTATAGATTTATATATTGTTTTCTTTAACAAATCTTTACTTATTGAAGATACAATGATAGGAAGTAAAAATATTTTATCTGTTATGAGTTATCATATTTCTGATGAAGAATATATTGAAAAAGAAATAAAAAAGAAAAAAATTACCAAGGATAAATTTATTGATAATTGTAAAAAAGATTTAACTACTTATTCAAATATGATAGATTTAAATGAAAAAATATTTAGTTTTTATAATAATCTTTTAGATAAAATATTACTATTTATTGAAAGTAATCTTCATAAAATAACTAATCAAGAAAAAAAATATTTATTTGATAATTTAAATTCAAGGTTTGAAATAAATTCAGAAAAATTACTTGAAGCAATTAAAAATGAAAATAAGGGAAATATTCGTGAAGTTGTTAATTATAATGATATAAAAAATAGTTTAATTGTTTATGAAAGTTTTCGTGATACTTTACTAGAAAAAAATGATAATTAAGGTAAATTAATTACCATTTTTTTTAATTTCTTTTTTTCCATTAAGGAATAAGGAATAAAGTATTAAACCTATTAAAATAGAACCAACAATAAGAAAATTGTTTCTAAAATAAGTTTGATTATTTAATATCTCCATTCTTGTATTATTTGCAACAAGATAATAAATTACAATATTATAAACATAAATACCTATATTAAAAATATTATAATAAACATTTTCTTTAAAAACTTTTTTCTTTGAAATAATAGATAAAATTATAATAAGAGCATAAAGAAAATTTATAATGAAATAAGTAATAGTTATAAAATCAGGTCTATATAATTTATCAATTAATAAGAAAAGTATTAAAAGGTAAACTGTAAAAAGAATAGTTTTTAAATAATTAATAAATTTTATCATACTTCATCCTTTAAAATTTGTTTTGTTTCCATGCGATAAACATCTTTAAAAACATCGTTAAATCTTACTAATTCTTTTTTAATAACATCAGGATAAATTAATTTTGTTGTTTGAATAGCCTTTCTAATATCTCTTATAGTAACTTCACTTCGATTATCAAAAGAAGCATAGGAAAAGGCTTGTTGAAGAATAGTTAAAGCAATATCGGGATATCTAACAGAAGTTTCATAGACTCTTTTAAATTCTGAGGTAGCATCTGTTATAAAAGCCATGATAGTTTCTTTAATAAAATCAGTATATTTAAGTTTTAAATTCATTTTCTTTTCAAATTTAGGATAAGTTCCCATCATGATTTTAATTACCATATCACGAGTAGGTTCAGCAACATCAATTTTTTGAAAACGTCTTACAAAGGCTTTATCTTTTAATATATAACGATTATATTCATCACTTGTTGTTGCTCCAATTATCTTTATAGTACCTCTATCAATAATGGGTTTAAAAATATTAGCAAAGTCTAAAGAATTATCAGAATTACCAATTAAAGTATGAATTTCATCTATAAAAATCATAATATGGTCAAGATTTTTTAAATGATTAACAATATATTGAATACGAAGTTCATTAGTTTCAGGCATTATACCTGTTAGACTAGCTGTATTTAGTTTAAAAATAGTATAACCTTTTAAAGCATTAGGAACATCTCCATTTTTAATTCTATATCCAAGTCCTTCAACAATTGCTGTTTTACCAATACCAGGTTTACCAACTAAAATTGCTGATTTTTCAGGAGTTAAAAGGGTAACAATTAATTGTTTAATTTCTTCATCTCTTCCAATAGCAGGATTAGTAAGATATTCTTTTGTACTAAAGTTTTCACCATAGTCATTTAAAATATTCATACTTTCTTCTTGAAGTTTTAATTTATCTTCATCTTTATTTTCTATTTCCTTATTTTCTTCTTGATTTTCTAAATTTGTAGTATCTTTATTTTCATCTTCTTTTAATTCATTATCTTCAATTATTACATTTTCATAAGTATCAGAATTTTGATCATCTATTACTTCTTGAGTATCCTTTTTTTCCTCAATATTTGTATCTTCCTTAATATCTATATTTTCACTAGTACTTGTATTTTCATCAAGGCTTTCATTTTCCTTAATACTTTCATCTTCATCATTTTCTGAATTAATTGGTTCTAAATCTTCTTCTTTTTTAGGTTCATTTTCTAAATCAATTACTTCAAGCGAAACATTATCATCTTCCATTTCCTCTTGAACTGGATCAATTCCACTTATTATATTATTTTTGGTATCAGGTATCTCACTATTTATAACAGGTTCTACTATAACGGCATCATCTAATTCGTTCATAATTCACCACCCTTTATCTTTATTATATTATAGCAAATAAATTGGAAAAACAAAAGACTATTCTTATATTATTCTCTAATTGACATTTTTATTTTAATAAGTTATTGATATAATTTTAAAAAATCGTTATAATAAAAGAAAGGAGTGAATAGGGATGAAGATAGTTGCTTTGACTAAAGAAGAGTTTGATGCTTTTGCTTATAAACATAAATATAGTACATATTATCAAACCTCAGCCTATGCTGAAACTTCAAGATATGAGGGTTTAAATACTTTTTATATAGGTTTTGTTGAACATGGTTCCTTAATCGGGGTAACTCTATTTCTTCATAAAACCTATTATTTATTTTATAAATATGCTTATGCACCAAGAGGTTTTTTAATTGATTATACAGATCCTAAAGTAATTCGTAATGTTACAATGGGACTTATAAAACTTTTAAAAAAACAACATTATGCTTTTATAAAAATTGATCCTCCTATTATTTGTAGTGAAAGAGATAGACATGGTAATATAATATATTTTAGTAATACTATTAATTTTATTTTGGATACTTTAAGAACTAATAAATATATTCATCAAGGTTTTAACAAATATTTTGAAAATTATAAACCACGTTTAGTTGCTTTTGTTAATTTAAAAGATGATATTAAAACTTTATATAGTAGAGTCGATTTAGAAACTAAAAATAAAATTGATAAAAGTGTTGAAGCAGGATTAGAAATTATTTTAGATCAAACGGCTAATATAGATCAATTATATAAGTTCACATCTTTAAAAAATAAAAATCGTCGTAAACGTTATTATCAAGGTTTATATAATAATTTTTCGAAAAATAATGCTATAGATATTTTCTTTGTAAATATTAATACTAATCGTTATTTAAATAATATGAAAGAAATATATGACAAAGAATTAATAAATAATGAAAATTTGGCTGCTCAAGTTCAAGATATGAGTATAACTGGAAAGAATAGGCAAATACTTGTTAATGATAAAATGTCTTCGGATAATGTTTTGAATTTTTATAAGAATGAACTTGTATATGCTACAAAATTATCTAAAACTAATCCCGATTATATTACAATAGGTGCTGCTTTTACAATTAAGCACAATAACGGAGTTGAATTAATAATTGATAGTTATTATGATGAATATTTAAAATTTAATCCTCGTTATGTTTTAATTTGGGAACTTATTAAAAAATATAAAAGTGAAGGCTTTATGTATTTGAATTTAAATGGAGTAGTAGGGGATTTCAATCGGGAAGATTTAGGTAAATATGCTACTTTAAATGATGCTAAATTAAGTTTTAATGCAACAATTATGGAATATATCGGAGAATTTGATTTAGTAATAAATGAAAATGCTTATGCCAAATATAAAGAAAAATTTAGTAAAAGTTCTAAGTAGAAAAAGACTATTTCAAAAATGAATTTGTTTTTGAAATAGTTTTTTAACATACAAATAATTTAATCGTATGGTCTAAAATATTGATTGTATTGCTGGTACAAAAAGTGTCGAAAAATAGAAAGTTTTTGTACTATAATACAAAGATTATCAAAAAATAGGAAGTTTTTGTATTGCAGTACAAAGATTATCAAAAAATAGGAAGTTTTTGTATTGCAGTACAAAGATTATCAAAAAATAGGAAGTTTTTGTATTATAGTACAAAGATTATCAAAAAATAGGAAGTTTTTGTATTATAGTACAAAGAATTTATATTAGAAAATAAAACAGGAGATATGTTCATGTATTTAAAAATATAGTTTATTTATAATTATTAAAAAGTGTGATATTTATAGAATACAAAATTAATTTTAACATCAGATAAGACACCACTTGCAAATGAAGATGGAATAAAGATAAGAAATGTCTTAGACTGGTTACTAAATAAATAAAATAATATATAAAAAAAATAAGTAAATATTTTTATTCTCCTTATTTGTTGATAATTTAAAATCTACTAATTGCTTAGTAGATTTAATTTATATTAGCATACTCTAATCGAAGTTTATCTGCAACGGTTACAATGAATTCAGAATTTGTTGGTTTGGCTTTATCAATATCAACACTATAACCAAAGATATCTTGCATTAAATCCCAATTACCTCGGTTCCAACTTACCTCAATAGCATGACGAATTGCTCTTTCAACTCGTGATACTGTTGTATTAAAATCATCGGCAATTTTAGGATATAACTCTTTAGTTATTCCTCCTACAACTCCTGGATTGAAAAATACTTGAAGAATTCCCTCTCTTATATAAGAATAACCTTTAATATGAGATGGTACACCTAATTCATGTAAAACATTTGTAACAGCAATTTGTAAATTATTATGATATAAATCTAAAGTTTTAGAACCCTTTTTTGTTTCACTGGTACATTCTAAAATTTTTCTTTCAAGTTCTGGAAGTTCAAAAGGTTTTAACATAAAGTAATTAACTCCAAGACTTGCAACTTTTCTAATTATTTCAGGGGTGTTATAAGAAGTTAAAACAATAATCTTAGGAAGATTTGGTATATCTTTTATTTCTTCTAAAACGGAAATACCATCTTTCTTAGGCATTATTAAATCTAATAAAACCAAGTCAATATCTTCTACATTGTCTTTTAAAACTTCAATCCCTTCAACTCCATCATTAGCTGTTTTAGCTATTGAAATTACTGCGTGACTACTAAAATACTCCTTAACCATGTCGACTAATTGTTTATTATCGTCGACCATTAGCACTTTAATCTCTTTCATAATATCCTTTCTATCTTACTGCACGCATTTTCATTATATAATATTTTACAAATTTTTCAAAGAACTTTTTTTGTAATATTTTGTCGAATACTTTAATTTACTTTATTTATCAAGGATAAAAATTTTAAAGCATCAAGACTTGCTCCTCCAACCAAATATCCATCAATTACTTTTATTGTTTCTAATTCTTCAATGTTATCTAAATTAACACTTCCACCATATAAAACTTTTAAGTTTAAATTATATTTTGTTTTTAAATAACCTTTAATTTTGGAAATTGTATTATCAAGACAACTATTAGTAGGTATTTTATTAGTTCCAATTGCCCAAATTGGTTCATAAGCGATTATTAAGTTATTTTCATTGATAATATCCAAATTATCTTGAAGAGCCTCATCAAGTTCTCTTTTTAAAACTTCTAAAGTTTTTTCCTTTTCAAACTCTTCTAAATTTTCACCTATACAAAGTACAATTTTTAAATCATTATCTAAACCTAATTTTATTTTTTTAGCAATATAATTACTATCATTAAAGAAAGTTCTTCTTTCAGAATGTCCAATAATGGTATAAGTTATTCCTAATTCTTTTAATTGAAGAACAGATGTATCACCAGTAATACTTCCAAAATCTTTAAAAGAAATATTTTGACTTCCAACTAAATAATTATTTTTAGCAAACTCTTCTATAAAAGGGATACTAGGAAAAAAGATAACATTTTTATTATTAATTTTTCCCTTAATAGTATTTAGATAATTATGTATATCATCTTTTAATAAATTCATTTTAAAGTTAGCACATATTAATTTCATTATAACAATCCATCCTTTTATATATTAATTCCTGGTAATCCTTTACCTTCTAAAAGTTCTAAAGAAGCACCTCCACCTGTTGAAACATGCGTAAATTTATCTTTAAATCCCATATTGATAATGGCTGATGCTGTATCTCCACCTCCAACAATTGAAGTCGCATCTAAATTACTAATAAATTCACATAATTCTTTGGTTCCTTCTTGATAAACTTCTTTTTCATAATAACCCATTGGTCCATTCCAGAAAATAGTTTTACTTTTAAGAAGATAAGATTTAAATAATTCTCTTGTTTTAGGACCAATATCAAGTCCAATATCATCACTTTCTAAAGTATTTTTTATTTGATAATTACTGTTTTCTGTACTAGTACTTACAATATGGTCAATTGGTAAAATAATTTTATTCGTTGTTTTTAAAACATCTTTAGCAAAATCAAGACTTTCTTCATCAATTAAAGATTTACCAGTTTCTATACCTTTTCCTTTTAAGAAAGTATAAGCCATTGCTCCACCTATTAATATATAATCGGCTTTTTTAATTAAATTTTGAACGGTTGCAATCTTATCACTTATTTTGGCTCCACCTAGAATAACAGTAAAAGGTCTTTCTGGTTTATCAATAATTGGTAATAAATTATCTAATTCTTTTCTAACTAAAAAACCAAGACAAACTTCTTGCATATTGCTAGCAATTCCAACATTTGAGGCATGACTACGATGACAAGTACCAAAAGCATCATTTATAAAAACATCGCCAAGACTAGCCCAATATTTAGCAAGTTCAGGATCATTTCCACTTTCTTTTTTACCATCAATATCTTCAAATCTTGTATTTTCAAGAAGAATAACATCAGAGTCTTGCATATTATTAACGGCATCATCTACTTCTTTTCCTCTTGTTGCTGGAATAAATTTAACTTCTTTACCTAATAATTCACTTAATCGTAAAGCAACAACTCTTAAACTCTTTTTCTTTTTATCTTCTTCCGTTTTTACTTTACCAAGATGTGATAATAAAATAACTTTAGCCTTATGTTCTAAACAATAATTTAAAGTTTTTAAACTTTCAACAATACGATTATCATCTGTAATCTCTAAATTCTCATTAAGAGGTACATTATAATCAACTCTAATAATAACTTTTTTGTGTTCCAAATTAATATCTTCTAATTTTTTCATATTTTCCTCAACTTTCAAATTTATTATAGCATTTCTAAAAGTTTGTAGCAATTTATTTAATAATAATTATGATAATTTTCTTTTTTTTCGGTTATATTATATTGAGGTATTATAATGATAGAAGAAGATAAACTAAATGATAGTATATTTAATAATGTAAATGGTTATAAAATAGATATCAATCAAAGAAAAGTAATTTTAAATAGAAAAGAAAATATTTTAGTAGTAGCAGGTGCTGGAAGTGGTAAAACTTTAACTATTCTTGGAAAAATAAAATATTTAATCGAAAGAGAAAATATTAATTACCAAGATATACTTTGTATTTCTTTTACTAATGAAAGTGTTAATAATTTGAAAAATAAATTAGAATATCCAGTAGATGTTTATACTTTTCATAAATTAGGTTTAGAAATATTAAAAGATGCAAATATTTATTATCAAATAGCACCTGTTGATTTATTAAAATATATTGTAAATGAATATTTTGAAAGTTTAATTGAATTTAAAAACTATGAAGTTTTTTGTATTAATTATTTTCAATATCTTTTAAAAAGAAAGGATTTAACTTTAGAGAAAATAAAAAAAGAATATAAAAAAGAATTTTTATCATATAAGAAATTGATTATAAAGTTTCTTCAACTTTTTCAAAGTAATAAAAATAATCTTTTAGATATTAAAAAGTATTTAAAAAAGAATAAATATTTTTTCTTTAAGAAAAAAAGTCTTAAAAACATAAGTTTTTTAATAATAACCTTAGATATTTATAATTTCTATTTAGAAGAATTATATAGTACTTCAAGTCTTGATTTTGATATGATGATAAATTTAGCACATGATATTGTAATTAAGAAAGGAATAAAGAAATGTTATAAGTATATAATTATTGATGAATTTCAAGATACATCAATTTTAAGATATGAATTAATAAAAGTTATAAAAGAAAAATGTCATAGTAAATTATTAGTAGTAGGTGATGATTTTCAATCTATTTATGAATTTTCAGGTTGTACTTTAGAACTATTTGTTAATTTTAAAAAATATTTTTATAATAGTGAAATAGTTTATTTAAATAATGTTTATCGTAATTCCAAAGAATTAATTAAAATAAGTTATCAATTTATTAAGAAAAATCCATATCAATTAAGGAAAAAATTAGTTTCTTTTAAAAGTATTAGTAATCCTATTAAAATAGTTTATTATAGTAAATTTAATTATAAAATAGTTTTTTTAAGTTTATTAGAAAAACTTTATAAAGAAAATAAAAAAGATATATTAGTTTTAGGTCGTTGTAATAATGATATAGATTATGTTTATAGTGAAAGAGAAAATAATTATTTAATTTATAAAGATATAAAAATAAAGTATTTAACTGTACATAAGGCTAAAGGCTTAGAGGCTGATTATGTTATAGTTTTAAATTTATGTGATGATATTTTAGGTTTTCCTAATAAAATAGAAGATGATGAAATTATAAGTTCTTTTTTTAAAAAAGATGATAGTTATTTATATGCTTCTGAAAGAAGACTTTTTTATGTTGCTTTAACAAGAACGAGAAATGAAGTTTATTTATTAACTAATAAAAGGTATATGTCTTGTTTTGTAAAGGAAATAAAAAATAAATGTGAAATAATTAATATTTAGTCTTGACAAGATTTCTTAAATTAGATATGATTTACATTTGGAAATGAGGATAGTAATTATGGAAGATATAAATGTTAAGAATAAAGGTATATTACCTGAAAGGTTTTATATTGGTTATGCAATAAATATTGGAAATGGTGTTGAAGAATTAGAAAGAGACTATTTACCTGTTGCTTTATCTGAATATGAAGATGGAGTTATCTTTGATGAAATATCTAATGAAAGAGTTTTTGTAGGAGAAACAATAGATGATATTACAAGTGATGAATTTTTAGGATTAGATATAAATGAAACAGAATATAATTTATTTGTTTTAAAAGATACTTTAGCCGAATTACCAAGAGATGAATTTATGAGATATTTAAAAAGAATTTTAATGTCTAAAGGTCTTGATAATTTTAAAAGTAGTCTTGATATTTTAGTAAATTCAACAAAGAGATGGAGAGAATATTTAAGTTTAGTTAAAGAAAATAAAAAGACAAAGGTTAAAGAAAAGTCTCTTCTTCCTAATGTTAAAGCATGTTAAAAAAGTTAAAAGAATACTATCTTGAATAGTATTTTTTTTAGAGAAAAAGAAAAATTTAAAAAAGAAAAAATGTTATTATAATCATAAGTAATTAGTTGTTTTTAATAGGAAAAAGTTTGAAAAAATATTCAAGGTATTATTTTTTTTAAAATAAATAAAATATTTTAGAGGGATAAATTTCTTTAATAATGGATTTTTCTTTATTTTTAAAAGAAATTAGTTGACTTTTAGATATAAATTTTGTATAATCTATGTCGGTACATTGATTCCCGGAGTTTCATGGTGGGAACATGAAACTATAGAGAATAGGAGAATAAAAAAATGAAAAGTTTTATGCAAAAAAAGGAAGAAGTTGTTCGTACTTGGTATGTTATTGATGCAAGTGGTTTATCACTTGGTAGAGTAGCAACTAAGGCTGCTCATATTTTAAGAGGAAAACATAAGGTAACTTATACTCCACATGTTGATTGTGGTGATTATGTTATTATCATTAATGCAAAGAAAGTTAATTTAACTGGTAACAAATTAGATGATAAAATGTATTATAATCATTCTATGTATCCAGGTGGATTAAGAGAAAGAACTGCTAGAGAAATGCGTGAGAATTATCCAGTAGAAATGCTTGAAAGAGCTATTAAAGGTATGCTTCCTCATAATCGT
>CANRGW010000005.1 GCA_947630205.1 uncultured Bacilli bacterium | reverse complement strand
TGCTTTTCCCAAAAACCAAAAGGGAAACGCATTTGATTACACCTTCAAATGTGTCCTTTTTTATTGTATGAAGTTTCCTTCATCTATATACATAATAACATAAATTAGATTTCTTGACAAGTTTGGTTTACTTAACCTATGTTGTTTTCTTAAATTTTATTAATTTTATTTTGAAAAGAACTCAAATCCTTTTCTATTTCTACAAAAGGAAATAAAGGATTATCTTCCAAATTAAAGTTATTATCATCTAAATAACAAATTCGTCCCTCGACAACATAAAAAGTTCTTTCAGGACCATTACATTCTTGAATAAAGCCTTTAAATCTTTTAAAAAAACTTAAATCAGAAGAAAATATATCCGTTTCCAAAACTTTTTTCTCTTCCTCCTCACCTAAATATAAATAAAGAACATTATAATCTTCAAAACGTCTTAACTCCGTTTCTACACCAGGACTATAACTTAAAAAAGTATTTTCTTCTTCATTAATAAATAAAGCAAAATGCTTTGTACTTTTATAAAAACGCTTAGTTTTCATATCATAAACTAATTCTTGATTAAAACAATCTCTTAATAAAACCTTATCCTTGTCTTTAAAATAAACTTCAAGACAAAATCCACATTTAAATTCACCATTTATAACTACATCATAAGTATTTTCAATTGTTTTAAATAACAACAAATCACCAAAATCATAGAAATCTTGATAAATTCTTCCACTTGCCTCTTTATAAACTTTATTAATCTTTTTATCATAAAATGCTATAATACGAAAAGTTGCAAAAGAATGAAAATCTAATCCATAGAAAAGAAAAAAATCATCTTTAACTTTTGCTATAAACTTTACTTTTTGCAAAAACTCATCTTTTGCTAAAGAAGAAATAACAACTTCTTTTGTTTTACTATCTAAAATATCTATACTATTTTCTTTTTCCTGAACTACAACTTCTTTAATATTTTCTAATATTTCTTGCATAATCCCCCTTAATCACTACTCTCTTAGTCTTCTTCTATAATTTTAATAGCCTTATTAATTGTTTTATCAAAATCTTTTAAATCAACCGTTAACCAATTAACTTCCATTTGATGTTTAAAAAAAGTATATTGTCTTTTTATAAAATGTCTTGTATTCTTCTTTACTAATTCAATTGCTTCTTCTAAACTAATCTCTCCATCTAAATATTTATATATTTCTTTATAACCAATTCCTGTTTTTATAGCCTTACTATTTATTTCTCTTCTATGTAATCCTCTAACTTCATCTACTAACCCCTCGGCTACCATTTCATCAACTCTTTTATTGACAACTTCATATAATTTTTCTCTATCTAAAGTTAACCCAATTACTTTAAAATCATAAACTTTTTTATTAACATCACTTTCTATATTATTTTCATTCCGAATTTTATTCAATTCTCGAACTAACCTTTTTCTATTATTAGGATGAATTGACGTAACTTTATATTTTTTTATTTCTTCTAATATCTCATCTGTTGTTAAATCTTTATAGTCATCATTAATTTCTTCTTCTTGAAAACGATAGTCATACAATAAACTTTTTATATAAAGACCACTTCCTCCAACAATAATAACATTTTGATTTTCCTTTTGAAATCTATCTAAAAGTTCTCTTCCATCTTTTTGATATTTATAAATATTATAATTTTCTCTTGGATCACATATATCAAATAAATAATGAGGAATACCCTCTTTTTCACTTTCTTTAATCTTAGCCGTTCCAATATTTAAATCACGATAAACTTGCATACTATCAGCATTTATAATAACAGCATTAAAATATTTAGCCAAACTTATACTCAGTTTAGTCTTACCAACACCGGTTGGTCCTATTATAACAATAATTTTCATCTTAACCACAATACCTTTCAAGTGTTTTTACATTGCCCTTTTAAATAATTTTTCTAAATCATATTTTGTATAAGCAATAATAGTTGGTCTTCCATGAGGACAAGTAAAAGGATTTTTTGTTTTTCGAAGTTCATTTATTAAATAAGTCATATCCTCTAAAGATATAGCATCTCCTGCTTTAATACTCATTTTGCAAGCCAAAGTAATAGAAACTTTTTCATTAAATTTATCTTCATCAAAATCTTCATTAGTAACTATTATATCAATTATTTTTCTTATTGCTTCAAGAGGGGCATATTTTGGTAACCATGTTGGATGCGTTCTAATAATAATTGTATTTGTACCAAATTCTTCATATTTAAAACCTAATCTATCTAAAATCGCGAAGTTTTTTTCTAAAACAAGATATTCATTACTTGGTAATTCTATTTTATAAGGAATTAAAACATCAATGGTATTTTTAGAATGAGTACTTAAAGCATGATAATATTTTTCATAATTAATTCTTTCGGCTGCTGCATGTTGGTCAATTATAAACATACCATTTTCATTTTCACAGATAATATAAGTTTCATGAACTATGCCAACTGGATACATATTTTTTATTCTAGGGTCTTCTTTAAATTCTTCTTCCTTTTCTCCTTCTTCATCTTTTAAAACAGGTTCTTCAAAAGTAAATTTTATTTCTTCTAAATGAGGTCTTTCTTCCCTTTCTATCTTTTCTTTTGGATCTAAATCATATAAATTATCATTTACTTCAAAGACAATATTATTATCTTTATAATAATTATCTTCAATATTAGTAGGTATGGCTTTAGGAATTAACGTTTTAGAACTTAATTTTTTACTAATTGTTTCTTCAATTAAACTAAGTAAAGAGGCAATTTTAGAGAATTTAACTTCCATTTTAGTTGGATGAACATTAACATCTACTAAGTATGGATCTACTTCAATATTTAAAACTACATAAGGATATCTATCTTTTGGTATATATGTATGAAAACTTTCTAAAATACATTTTATTATTTCATTATTTCTAACAACCCGATTATTAATAAGTAAAGTCATACTACTTCTATTACTTTTAGTTAATTCTGGATAAGAAATATATCCTTTAATATGATAATCATCATTCTCTCCTTCAATAAATAACATCTTACTAGCAACAACCATACCATAGACATTTAAAATTGTTTTTAATAAATCACCATTACCACTAGTATTTAATAATTCTTTATCATTATTAACTAAAATAAATTTAATATTTGGATAACTTAGAGCCATTTTATTTACATAATCAGAAATATTAGCAAGTTCAGTATATAAACTTCTTAAATATTTTAAACGAACCGGTGTATTATAAAATAGATTAGTTACAGTTATAGTTGTACCTTTTTTTAAATCACAGGATTTATTTTCAACGATTTCTCCTCCATGAAGTCTAAGATAAGTTCCTGTTTTTCCATCACTTGTCTTTAAAGTAACATTAGAAACACTTGCAATAGATGGTAAAGCCTCTCCTCTAAAACCTAAAGAATTTATATTAAATAAATCATCTAAAGTTTTTAATTTACTAGTTGCATGACGTGAAAAGGCTAAAAGACTATCTTCTTTATCCATTCCTATTCCATCATCAGTTACTTTTATTTCTTTAACACCACTATCAATTAATTCAATTTTAATAATTGAAGCCTTAGCATCAATAGAATTTTCAACTAATTCTTTAACAACATTCATAGTTCTTTCAACTACTTCTCCAGCAGCTATTTTATTGGCTAAATCTTCATTCATTATCTCTATTTTACTCATACACTACTCCACTCATAAGGTATTATAACAAAAAAAAAGTTAAACTTAAACCTTTTCTAGGTAATTTAACTTCTTAATTTAATCACGAAAACCTTTTTCATAAAGTTTCCTTTTTATCATTTGTTCAAGTTCAAAACCACTATACTTTTTGGCATACTTTTGTCTTAACTTCAAACTTTCTTTTTCTTTTAAATCATTTTCATTTATTTGAATATTTTCTAAACTTTTTAATATATCTTCTTTTTTATAACCTAAATTTATTAAATTAATTAACATCTTATTTTTAAAAACATATAAACTTTTTTTATTACTTTTTAATTGTTTATTTAGATATTTTTCTATTCTTTCTCTTGCTAATTCTTCTGTAAAAATATTTATTTCTTGTAATATTTCTTCTTCCTTAAAACCTAATTTTTCTAAATTATTTTTTATTTTATAATAACCATCTAAAGTTAAATAAATTTTATCATGAATATAACTTTTTATATAAAGATTTTGATTTAATAAATTATTACTTTTTAATTTATCAAGAATAAAATTAATAGTATCATTATCATTAGTATATTTTTCTAAATATTTTAATATTTCTTTTTCACTACGAAGTTTTTTATTAATATAAGTTAAAGTTTTATCATATAAAGCATATTTTTCATTATAAGCAATAATACTAGATAAGTCTTTAACTTCTTTTTTTAGTAATAAATCAAATTTTAAAATAACATCTTCATATAAAAGAAGTGATTTACCATTAGCAAAATAAACATGGTATTTATTTTTACCACTTTTTACATATTTTATAATTTTCATAGTTCTTGATAATTAAAATTAGAAGTTCTAATTAACCTATTCATAATGGCTAAACCTAGGCCTTCTTTTTTTACTCCTTCTATTATTATTAAATCAGCATTATATTCATCACATTTTCTTAAAAGCGAAAAGATATTATGGGCTATTTCTTCTTCGGTGTTGCCATAATAAATATATTTATAAGTTGGAATATCTTTTAATTTACTACTTCCTAAAATAATTGTTTTAGAAGTTAAATTATCTTTAACTAATTTTTTTAATTTTTCTAAATCATTAGAAAATACTAAAAGGCATTTGGTTTTAGGAGCATAATGTCTATATAACATTCCCGGACTTTCTACTTTTTCATCTTTGGAAACACTTTCGAAAAGGTGTTTGGAAACATTACAATTACCTATTACTTTTATAATATCTTCTTTGGTTATAAAACCTGGTCTTAAAATAGTAGGAACATTGTTTATTACTTTTACAACAGTTGACTCAAGACCTATTTTGGATGAACCTCCATCAATTATATAATTTACTAAACCATTAAATTCATCTTTAATATCTAAAACATTTGTACCACTTGGACGACTGGAGATATTAGCACTTGGAGCAGCAATTGGAACTTTTACTGTTTCTAAAAAGGCATGAGCAACGGAAGAAATAGGTATTCTTATTCCAACGGTATCCATATTGGCTGTAACGATTGATGGAATAATATCTTTTTTCTTTAATATTAAAGTAAATGGTCCTGGCATAAAGGCTTCTATTAATTTTTCTTCTATGTTATTTTCAATAATAGCATATTTTTTTATTTCTTTTTTATCTTGCAAATGAACAATTAAAGGGTTATTACGAGCACGTTCTTTTACTTCAAAAATTTTGTTAACTGCATCTTCTTCTAAAGCATTAGCCCCTATTCCATAAACAGTTTCCGTTGGAAAAATAACTAAATTATTTGCTTCTATTTCTTTTTTTAATAGTTCTTTATTTTCTTTTGTCAATTCTTTAATAATTTTCATTTAATCACCTTGACCTGTTGTTTTTTTATCTAAATAAGAAGCGGAACCATAATAATTTTTAACAAATTCTTCTTTATATTCTAAAATATTATCATTTTTAATACATTCTCTTAAATCTTCGGTTAATCTTGTTAAAAAACGAATATTATGAATAGACAATAATCTTGCACCTAACATTTCATCAAGGGTTACTAAATGTCTAATATAGGCTTTGGTAAAATTTTTACAAGCATAACAATCACAATCTTCTTCAAGAGGAGTAAAATCTTCTTTATATTTACTATTTTTTAAATTAATCTTGCCATATTTTGTAAAAGCGTTAGCATGTCTTGCTAATCTAGTTGGTAAAACACAATCAAAGATATCAACACCTCTAATTACTCCCTCTATAATATCTATAGGATCACCTACTCCCATTAAATAACGCACTTTATCAGTAGGTAAATATTTCGTTGAATATTGAACCATTTTATACATTGTTTCTTTATCTTCACCAACAGAAGTTCCTCCAATTGCATAACCATCAAAATCCATTTTTTGCAGAGAAAGAGCACAGTACTTACGCATATCTTCATATTCGCCACCTTGAACAATTCCAAATAAAGATTGTCGTTCGTTGTTAAAAACTTTTTTACCTCGTAAAGCCCACTTTAAAGTTCTTTCAACTGATTTTTTAACATAATCATAAGTTGCTGGATAAGGTATACATTCATCAAAAGACATTGCAATATCACTATCAAGTTTATTTTGAATTTCAATTGATTTTTCAGGCGTTAAAAATAACTTAGTCCCGTCTATATGACTTTTAAAATTAACCCCTTCATCGGTTATATCTTTAGGTCTTGCAAGGGAAAAAACTTGAAAACCACCACTATCTGTTAAAATAGGTCCATTATAATTCATGAATTTATGCAACCCACCGGCTTTTGAAATTAAATCTTCTCCTGGTCTTAACCATAAATGATAAGTATTGGCTAAAATTATTCCACAATTTAAATCATACAATTCTTGAGGTGAAAGTCCTTTAACCGTTGCTCTTGTTCCAACCGGCATGAACATAGGCGTTTTAAAAGTTCCATAATTAGTTTCGATTGTACCCATTCTTGCATCAGTATTTTTTTCTTTTTTTAATAAACTATATTTAATTTTCATTATACCACTTCTTTCAAAACAAATGTATTATAGCAAAAAACATCTAAAAAGAAAAGAAGAGTAATCTTCTTTTCTATACTTCACTTGTTGCAATGGCAATTGATGCCGAAAAATCTTTATTATAATAACTATCATTCGCGGCTTCATCTAACCAAACACGAACACGATAAGTAACAAATTCTCCTGCATCTAAAATAGCATTTTTATCAATATAATTATCTTGACTTAAAACTTTTAAATCAGAATAATCATCTTTACTTTTTTTAGTTACAAATTTAATAACATTAGCAAACTCAGTATCTTTAACATTTTCAGAAAGATAAATATTATAACTAGTTCTTACATTACTAGTATTTTTAATAGTAAAAACAAACTCTCGTGACTTAGTACTTCCCTCTAAATCACTTACTGGTTTTATTTTTGAAATATTGATAACATTTGATTTGGCTTCATAAGTTGCCTCTAAATTACCAATTTGCATTGTATAAGTATTACTACTATCAACACTTGGTTTTAGATAAGCATAACTTGTTCCCAAAAGAACGACAAAAGCAAGAACAACAATTACCAAAAGGGGCAACAAGTTAAGAAAAGCTTTATTAAATTCTATATTCTTATTCATAACTCCTCCTAGAATAAATATTAACAGAAATTTTCTAAATTTACAAGATAATTCTTCTATTTAACTGTAAGTTCAACTCGTAACCGTTTATTATCAATACGTTTAAATTGATATTTACTAGTATTAATCTTTGTAAAATCGGTATAAGCAATATCAACTAGTTCTCCATAATAAGTTTTAGAATTAGAAGTTGTTTTTAAATAAATAGCATACGTACCTTTTTCTAATTTACTTAAATCTATTTCTTTTTTAAACCATGCTCTTGTTTTATCTTTATTATCAGAAACAGCAAGTGTTACTTTATAAGGGCCATTATCAATATAACCAACATCATAACTATAACGTTTAAAGTTTGAAGTATTTTCAAAAATTAATTCTCTTTTAACTGTATCTTTTTTGGAATAACTTACACCTACATTATGACTAGTTCCGGTAATTGCTAAAGTATTATCTTTAACTTTTAAATCTGTAAAGAAATTATACATTGGATCAAAAGAATTAGGAACATCATAACTTACCAAACCTGTATCACGAATAGATAAAACTAAAGGACTACCACTACTACTATAATCAATATCAAAAGCATAACCACGACTATTAACTTTTACTCTTCTTGGCATATCTAAATATGCTAAATTAGTAAAATAAGTATCTGCATAATAACCTGTTCCTTCATTATATGCTTGAATAGAAATTAAATAATCACCAGCTGGAAGTTTACTTAAATCAATTTTTCCTTTAAACCAACCATCCGAATAATTATAAGTTTTATCATCATCTAAACTACTTACTTCATAAGGATAATCTTTATAATTATCTAAAGTAAATGTATAAGTTTTATTAGTTTGTTGATTTTTAAATATTAATTTATGATAAAGATTTGTATTATTCATCTTTTTAACACCTAAAAAGCCACTAAATTCAAAAGTACTATTAGATATTTGTTTTAAAGAATTATAAATGAATAAACTTTTTCCTAAAGTATAATTTTTAACAGTTACTTTAATTGTTTTAGTTGTTGTTAATCCTTTAGAGTCACTTACTTCATATGTTACTTGATAAGTTCCTGATTTACTTGTATCAACGGTATTTTTAGTAACTTTAATTTTAGAAGTTAAAACACCATCTTCACTATCAGTAGCCGTTACACCACTTAAAGCATTAAAACTTTGGTTAACATAAATTGTTTTATCACTAGCCTTAATAACTGGTTTTTGATTTAATTTATCAGTTGTATAAGTTAAAGTTCCTTTACTTGGAGAAATATTAGTATTAATCCAAGCAAAAGTATTATCAATTCCATAACATATTTTTAACCATAAATCATTATTAACTTTTTTAGTATCAACAATAGTAACATAAGTATCTGTATAAATATTTCCTATATAATTTTTATTAGGTTCATTATAAACTTCTAAATAATCACCAGAGGTATTTAAAGAAACTTTTAAAATATCTTTAGAAGAAATTGTTATATCAGAAGCCTTTACCCAACCTCTTTGGTTTTTACTATAGTCATATGTTACTAAATAAGCAACAACTTCTTTCTTTTCATTAAGGGCTTCCATGAAAACTGTTGTAAAATGGCCCTTTTTCATTGTTTTATTAGTTGATATTGTCATTGTACTAGTATCATAAACTTTGGTATCTTTATTTACTAAACCAACTTTTGGAGTATAAGTTGCAGATGATGCATATTCTTTATAAGTATAGTTTTTATCATTTGTACCTAAAGAATTAGGATTATTATATTTTCCATTAGAAGTTTTATTGATTTTGGTTATATAAGATGAATGAACATAAACATAAGAATTCCAGTTATAGTAATTATCATAAGAACAACTTTGAAGACTATTACGGGCTGTATTTAAATTACCATCAGAAACAATTTTATACCATTTATTACTTCCATTAACTGTAGTACCAGTTACCTCTCCTAAAATAATAACAGGAATATTTTGATATTTAATAGTATAAGGAATTGGACTTATGGTATTAGGTTCTGTTCTAACATTAATCGTTGTATCATTAGTTACTCCTAATTGATAGTAATTATAATCTAAAAAACCGTTTGCTTTTTCAAACTCATAATAATAATTTGCGGCTTTTTCTCCCCAATAAGGATCACTTGCATAATTAACATTCATTCCACTTATTTTACTACCAAAATGAGAGCCATAGTAACGCCAATCACTTGGTTTTGCATAACCACAATTAATATAATTATTAGCATGTCCAATAATACTTTCATAAGGATTTAAATAACCCGTTGCTGAGTCATAAGCAGCATGATCATAAGCAGCATGACCAAATAAATTGTTTTTTTCAACAGAAATATAACTTTGCCCAAGAGCAGACTCATTCGTTGCTAAAGACATCATCATAATAGCATTTGCACCATATAAATTCTCGCTTGATTTAAAGAAAATACCGGTTGCATACATATTCGAATAATGTGTTAAAACCTTACGACCATAAACCGTTCCAACTAACCCTTTAGTATTTTTTAAATAAGCATCTATATCATCACTTGTATAATTACTTCTAGCCCGATGTGGTAAATACATATAATAATTGTAATAAGGTTCTTTATAATTAACACTATTTTTTCTTGTATCTTTAATATAATCACTTATCATCGTTGGAATATCTTTATAAAAATAAATACCATCATAACTATAATAATTACCAACACTTAACATCGTAGGTTTTTTATCTATAACTCTACTTGGTTGATTATAATAAGTTTCAATATTAGCAGAATAAAAATGTTTAAACTCTGTATCTGTTACTTTATAATAATTAAAATTACCAGCAAACTCAATCGGAACGATTTTATAATAATCCTTTTTTACCCAACCAACAATTCCATTTGAAATAGCCTTAACAGCATAATTATCATAATTTAATTCCAAAAACACCCCATCCGTTGCTCCATAATTAGGATGATGGTTCATATAAGTAAGGTAACTAGTAAGATTTTTATCAGAATACCAATTAGTATTTTCAGTTGATGGACGAACACCTAAATAAACAAGAGCCCTTTTAGCATCAATTATCGTTGTTACATTATTCTTTCTTTCTAAAATTACTAAATTATCTTTACTTTTATCAGTATTTAAAGCATTTCTTGCATCTTTATACGTATCAAAACAAGCAACCGTTTCTAAAACTTGATGTTCTTTAGAAATAGCCACTTCAAAAGCAGAACAAACTTTTCTTGACTTTATTTCATCAAGCGTTAAAGCCTTAACAGAAGTCATAGTAAAAAACAAAAAGATACTTAAAAATCCTAAGAAATACTTTTTCATTTTTTACCACCTCGTTTCTACTTTCTAGATAATAACATTATATCAAAAAATAGAACTTACGTCTTAATCTATAATAGGCATTATGTCAAAAATTGTAAAGAAAAGAAAAAAATTAGCCAAAAAAGTTTAAAGAAAAAAAGTTAAATAATTGCTATTTAACTTCATTCAATTCGGTTAATCTTTCAAAAGTTTTTCGAATTTGTAAATCGTATTTTAACATATCTTCGCCACCAAATTCTTTAATGATATCTTCTTTAGTAGCCTTATATTTTTTAGCCATATCTTCAATTTCTTTAGAAACTTCTTTATCTGTTACTTCAATTTTTTCTAATTTAATAATTTCTTCAAGAATTAAACGATATAAAACATTTTTACGACCTTCTGTTTCAAGTTGCTTACGTAAATCTTTTTCCGTTGTTTTAGTAAATTCATAATATAAATCTAAAGTAATTCCTTGATATTTTAAGTTTTCTTCGGCTCTTGCTAATAACCTATCAACTTCATCATTAATCATTTCATCAGGAATTTCAACTTCTGTATTTTTACTAATAGCATCCATTAAGTCATCAACAAACTTATTTTCAACATCCGTTTTCTTATGAGCCTCAAGATGTTCTTTAATGCTTGCTTCAAGAGTTTCTTTAGAGTTAACTCCCTCCATACCTAAATCTTCAAAAAATTCTTCATCTAATTCTCTATTCTTTTTAACTTTAATTTCATGAACTTTGACTTTAAATGTTGCTTTTTTACCTTTTAAATCAGGTGCATGATAATCTTTTGGAAAAGTAACTTCTATTTCTTTTTCTTCTTCCTTTTCCATACCTATTAATTGTTCTTCAAATCCAGGAATAAAAGTATTACTACCTATTTCTAAAGAATAATTCTCGGCTTTTCCACCTTCAAAAGCAACTCCATCTGTAAAGCCTTCATAATCAAGAATAACCGTATCACCATTTTCAACTTTACCATCTTTAATTTCAAGTTCAGCATAATGTTCTAATAAATGTTCTATTTCATGATTAATTTCTTCTTTTGTTACTTTTACTTTTTCTTTTTTAACCTTTAAATCTTGATATTTTTTAATATTTACTTCTGGTTTAGTAATAATTGTAAAAGTGAAAACTACTTTAGAACTTGATACATCTTTAATAGAAACTTCTGGTCTTACGACTGGTTCTAATTTACTGTCATCAAGGGCTTTCTTAAAAGCATCATCAATTACTGCATCAGCAGCATCTAAAAATAAACTTTCTTCTCCATAATGTTTAACAAAAACATCATAAGGAGCCTTTCCAGGTCTAAAACCATCAATTTTTGCTTTTTTATTACTTTTTTCAAAGGCTTTCTTTAATGCTTTTTTCCATTCTTCACCCTCAATAGTAACAACTATTTCATGTTTGTTTTTATTATCTTTTTTTTCCATAATTCCTCCAACACGACATATTATAACTTATATTATAAAAGTTTTCAACCAAAATTTTTAATTAACTATTTCCTTAATATCGGAAACAGTAGTTGTTGAAACAATTCCATATCTAGGTAATGTAAATTTATTATCACCTACTCTAATTTTTCTTCTATTACCAGCAAAAGCCATTTCAAAACCGGCTTCTTTTAAGACACTAATAGCATAATCATTATATTCAAAGAAAGGATAACAGAAAACTGTTGTTCCATTTAAAGTATCCCGACTTTTCTTTAAATCACTTAAAAGTTTTTCTCTATCTAAACATTTTAAAGGACTACCTTGGCCTCCAGAACATGCTCCTGTATAATGTAAATCGTAAGTATGCGAATGAATTTCTAAACTAGAAGATGTATAATTTTTAGGATCTCCAGCAATACCTATTAAAAATAAAGTAGCATGCATATTTAATTCTTCTAGAATTTTCGTTGAAGCACTTGTAAAATAACCATCATCAATCGTGATAATAACTGTTTTTTCAGGTAATTGAACTTTTCCATCTATATATAAACTTAAATCTTCCATTGTTGCTGTATAAAAGCCCTCTTCTTTTAAATAACTCATGTGTTCTTTAAATGTTGTACTACTTAAACAAATCTCCGTATTCCAACTTTTACAAGTTTTCATCTCATCCGAATTATTAACATCATATACAAAATGATATACTAAAGTCGCTATCCCCTCTGTATGTTTTAAAGAAGTATTATTACTTTCAATTACTTCACCATCTTCCTTTTTAAGATAATAAAGTTTTTCCTCAAAAAGCACTCCATAATAATCATCATCTTTTATAATAATTGGTAAATTCATACCTTCATTTATTGTAAAAATTAATTTTTTATCTTGATAAAAAGACGTTTTTGCAAGAGTTTTTACACTTTCATTAAAAGGTATATAGTTTTTATAAGATATATCTTCTACTTTAGAAACAGGTTCACTTTTTTCAATATCTTTATAATCAATATAATAAGTTGTATCTTTAATTTGAAAATATCCATCTTCTAGAAAATCATCTTTTTGTAAACTTAATTCTAAATCACTAGCAAGAGTTCCTATTTCTCTAATTTCATTATCTTTAAGTTGATATAATTTTTTGTCTTTTAAAGTTTTAACATTATCAAAAAAATAGTTTTCGTAAGATGGTTTAGCATTAATTTTTTCTTCTTTTTCAAACTTTATACGATTTTTCTCTTCTCTATCTAAATATAATAAATAAAGAGAAACGGAAGCAAACAACATTAAACAAATTAAAAAAGTTGAAAAAAGTTTTGCTTTTTTAATACGAATTTTTTTCTTTTTATGCAACTCATAAGACATCTTAAAGACCTTCTTTCTTTTTATTCTTTAAAAAATCATTTTTATTCAACAACAGTTTCTTTCTTTAATCTTTCTTGAAGCCATTTTTTACATTCAAGAATATCATTAAAATAAATAACTTTATCTTTTAATTTTTCATAAGTTTCATTTCCTTTTCCAAGAACTAAAACAATATCATTTTCAAGAGCCATATCAATTGCTTTTTTAATGGCCAAACTTCGATCAATTACTATTTCATATTTATTTTTAGCATCATTTGGAATTTTACTTACCATTTGCTTTGCTATTTCATAAGGGTCTTCACTTCTTGGGTCTTCATAAGTAAATATAGCATAATCAGCATATTCTAAAACAGTTTTTCCCATAATTGGTCTTTTTTTATAATCACGTTCTCCTGCTGAACCAATAACAGCAATTATTCTTTTTAAACCTAAATTTCTTACAAACTCCATTAAGCATTTTATACCATTAGGAGTATGAGCATAATCAACCATAACTTTATAATTTTGGCCCATATCAATCATTTCTAAACGACCTGATACATCAATATTAATAGTATTTTCAATTAAAGTTTCAAAATCAAAGCCCATTTTTAAACATACCAAAAAGGCACAAGCTAAATTATAAACATTAAATTCACCTAAAAGTGGAGAAACAAAAGAATACTCATTTTTTTCATAAACAAAAGTTACTTCTGTATATTTTGGAGTTATATTATAATTTTTAATATACAAATCACAATTTTTATCTTTTCCATAAGTAAAACAATTTTTATTAGCAGCCATAAACTTTGAAGAAAATTTATCATCTTTATTAACAATAAAGTTACCCGTTGTTTGTCTTGCTAGTTGGACTTTACAATCAACATAATTTTCAAAAGTTCCATGAATATTTACATGTTCCCAAGTTATATTAGTATAACAGCCACTTGCAAATTCAAGTTCATCTAAACGATGGCGAAAGAACCCCTCACTACTTGCTTCCATAACAACATATTTGCATCCAGCCTCAGCAAATTCTTTAAAAAATTTATATAAAACCGTAGCATCGGGTGTTGAATTAGGAGAGTCTTTAGTATATTTCGCACAACTACAACCATTAGTTCCAATATAGCCACATATATCTTTTCCTATTAAATATTGAATACTAGTTGACGTTGTTGTCTTACCATCAGTCCCTGTTACGCCAATTATTTTTAAACCTAATTTATCAAAATCATAAAATTCCCTGCAAATTTTAGTTAACATTTTATTAGGATCTTCTACCTTTACATAAGGAATACTACATTCTATATCTAAACTTCCAACAATACAACTTGCTCCATTTTCGATTGCTTCCGGAATAAAATCATGTCTATCAACATTTACCCCTTTAATACAAACAAACATATCCCCTTTTTCTACTTCTTTGGAATTTATTTTTATATCTTTTATATCTATATCAGGATATCCCGGAAACAGTTCACTTAATTTTTTCATTTAATCACCATATGTTTTTTTAACCTTCTATTCCATTATATATTATTTTGTGCTAAAATAACATAGGAAGTGAGAAAAAAATGAAAAAAAATTTACTAATTGGTGCTGGTTCTGACCTTGGAGTTAATATAGATGGTGCTAGTCTTGGAGCCAAAACCATATTAAATTGCTTAAATAAAGATATTATTTTATTTGAACAAGATAAAAATATTAAAAAAAGTCAAGATAAAAATGATTTAAAGAAAAATTTACAAGAAGTTAATGAATTTAATCAAAAAATTTATGATTTTCTTAAAGAAAAAAAAGAATTTTGTTTAACTATTGGAGGAGACCATAGTATTGCAATTGCAAGTGGACTTGCTAGTTTAAAAAAATCTCCTAATCTTGGTTTAATTTGGATAGACTCTCATCTTGATTATAATACTTTTGAAACAACTATTACAGGTAACATTCATGGACTTCCTTTAGCATCTTTAAATGGTTTAAATAAAGATTTAAGTAAATTTCATGATGGTAATTATTTTGATCCTAAAAAAACGGTTGTTATTGGATATCGTGCTTATGAAGATAATGCTATGGATGAAATAAATAATATTAAAACAATGGGAGTTACTGTTTATACAACTAAAGATATTAAAGAATATGGTGTTAATAAAATTATGGAAATGGCTTATAAAATTGCAACTAATAATACTGAGGGAATACATATCAGTTTTGACCTTGATGTCATAGACCCAGAAATTGCTAAAGGTGTTTCCGTTCCTGAAAAAAATGGTCTTAACCTAGAAGAAATTGGTAGTATATTAGAATATATTAAATATCATGAAGATATTTTAAAATCATTTGATTTAGTTGAATACAATCCTTTAAACGATAAAGACAAACAAACTTTAAATATTGCTTTAAATATTATTAAAAAAATAACAGAATAAAAAAGAAAAATAAAAGTCAAGAACGCACTTTTATTTTTTTTACTTTTTTAACAAAAAAAATACTTTAATTAAGAAAAATTATATAGTTAAAATATCGTATAACTTACAATTATTCGATAACTTCAAGCAATTTAACTATAACATAGTTAACTAAAAAAATGAATATTTTTTTAGTTTTTTTTATTAAAATATATGAACTGGAGGTGATAACATAGTAACCACAAATGATTTAACTTATAATGATATCTTAAAAAAATGGTTAGATAGTAAAAATGACATAAAAATACAATCTAGATTAAATTATGAAAATTTAATTAATTTATATTTAAGAAATACAATTGGTGATATTATGATAAGTAATTTAGTAAAAGAAAATATTTTTGACTTGTTTATTTCTTTAAAAAATAAAGTAGCAACTTCTACCAAGAAGAAATTAATTTATATTATTAAGTCCAGTTTATCTTATGCTTTTAATAAAAATTATTGTGATTTTATTGATTTATGTGATATTAAATTTAAAACAATAAATCAAGTTATAGTTGTCTTATCTAAAGAAGAACAAATGACTTTAGAAAAATTATTAAAAGATAAAATAAATATTCGGAAAGTTTGTATATTATTATGTCTTTATACAGGACTTAGAATTGGGGAAATATGTGGTTTAAAATGGGAAGATATTGATTTTAGTAATAAATCTTTAATTGTTAAAAGAACCATTTTAAGAGTTAAAAATCAAAATAAAGATAAAAATATTAAAACTATTTTAATTGAAAGTACACCTAAAAGTGAAACTTCAAGAAGAATAATACCTATTCCTAACTTTATAATTGAATTGTTAAAAGATTTTAAACAAGATAATAATTATTTTCTTCTTTCCGGTAGTGAAAAATTATATGATACAAGATGTTTAGAGTTTTTTTATGAAAGAATGTTAAAAAAATGTAATATTAAAAAAAATAAATTTCATACCCTAAGACATACTTTTGCAACCCGTTCTATTGAGTCAAAGATGGATATTAAAACTTTAAGTGAAATTTTAGGCCACTCATCTGTTGAAATAACTTTAAAATTATATATTCATCCAACTTATGAAATGAAAAAAACATCTATTGAAAATTTAGTAGAATTTATGGCTATTTGATATCAAATAATTGTAAGTTATACGATAAAATGGCAGAAAGGAGTAAAGAAATGTGAAATCAAAATATGAAAAAATGGAAAGCTTTTTTAGTGATAGAGATGTTATAAATAATCCAATAACTATTAAAGAAATAGAAAAATATTTACATATGAAATTACCTAAGAGTTATTATACTAAGAATTACTGGAATAATAACAAATATGCTATTGGTAGAATTTTATTTGAAAAAGGATTAAGAGTAAAAGCAATTGGAACAAGTGTAGAGTTTGAAAAAATAAACAATAAATAAAAATTAAGTGTAGGAAGGTATAATTTATGAAAAAAATTTTAACAATATTATTATGTGGATTTTTCTTGTTGGGTGCTATTGGTTGTGGTAAATCAGATGAAAATAGTAATAAAAGTAAAAAATACGGGGTAAATGATCAAGTATTAACAGACGTTAAAGCAGAGATTGTAACAAATGATGGTAAAAAAGAAAAAAAGAGTTGGTATGAATTAAATGGTTTATTATACGAAAACAATGAATATTTTAAAAAACATTATAGTGGTGCAAAAGTTAAAATAACAGATACAGTATATAAAATTAAAAAAGAAGCGAATTCTTATGAAGTAATATTATCAAGTGGATGGTATGTATATATTAATCAAAATGCCAATGATTTGTCAGAAGTTTTAAACGGAACAAAAGTTGAAATAGAAAGTTATATTTACGATAATTATTTTTGGCCTATTATGGATGATAAAGATGGCGAGTCAACTATAAAAATTTTATCTAATTAATTTCAAAAATATTAAAAAGATTATAACTGATGAATTTAGATGATAAATCTAGTTCAAGACAACTAGATAACAAATTATAATATACTTAAATTGCTTGAAGTTATTGCTAAATTGAATTATACGATAAAAAGCAGAAAGGAGGAATTTTATATGCGAGCAAAGAAAGGTAACTTAGAAGTATTAAATAAATATTTTGATACTGAAAAAGACTTTAAACTTACGCAAGAAGAATATGAAAAACAAACTGGAGGAAGATTATCAAATAATTTGAATTATATAAAAATAAATCAGCCTTAGCAGAAAAAGCAAACAATAGAGGTTTTTATTTAGAAATAAAACCCTTAGAAATTAAACCAATGGAAATTTATTTCAGAAAAAATAAAAAAATTAAAAGAATTTAATAAGAATTAAAAAATAATTATTAAAATTATAAGGAATGGAGTTTAAAAATATGAAAAAGAAAATATCATTACTATTATTATGTTTAGTTTGTTTATTAGGGATTACTGGCTGTGAAACAGAAGAAGAACGATTACAAAAAGAATTAGAAAAAAGTAATCAACGAATTAGAGACTCAGTAAACGATTACCTTGACACGCAGAAAACAATTAGCGATTATTATAAATATAAAAATGCTGTTGATAATGCAAGATAAAGAAAAAGTAAAATAATCTAAAAATAGTCAACATATTTATTATAAAAAAGGCATATAAAAATCTAATATCTTGATTTTTTATATGTCTTATTTGTTTTTTTAACTACCCTACTTAAAATAATTTTTAAATTAATATTATTTATTGAAAAAATTACTTCTTTCTTCTAAAGGATATTTCCTTTTTATTTTTTCACTTTGTCTTTCTCTTTGTCTATCAAGTTCTCTTAAACTTTTCCAGTTGTCCGTTACAGAGGTTTCAAATTCACCTTTATTTGGATTAAAACCTTGAGGTGGTACAACATTGATATCAAAATCCATTAAACTATAATTCCAATATCTAGTATGAGCATCTGGATAAGTAGTTATAATTCTTCTTTGTAAAATAGTATATATTTTATCCCAACCTAATACTTGAACTAAATAATTTGTAAACATACTATTTCTTAAATATTCACATTTATTTTGATGCATACTTATCCATTTTCTTAAAGCAATTAACTGTTCTTTATTTAAAGAACTAGAAAGATAAACATCAACATCTTCTAAAGAACCATTATAACCATACATCTTAGCAATTTCAGAAAAAGTAAGGTAAAAATCCATATTCCCTTTTTGCATATTTCTTAAAACCTCGGCATAATAGCCCTCACAATATTCCTTAGCATATCCCTCAGCATTTATATATGTTAAAACAACTTCACCATTTGGCTTTATAAATGCACCATCTTTTTCTATTATCTCTTCATTATACGGAATTATTAAACTCATAATCTCAACCTCGGACTAATATTTTAACACATTTTTTTAATAAAATATCATTTTTTTACAATTTTTTAAATTTTTTTATAATTTTTAAACTATTTAAAACTGTTAAAAGTGTAACCCCAGTATCAGCAAATACAGCAAACCACATTGAAGATAAACCGAATATACTTAAAATTAAAATAATTATCTTGACACTTAAGGCAAAGATTAAATTTTCTTTAATAACTAAACTAGTGTACTTACTTATCTTAATACCTAAAGGAATTTTTCTTAAGTCATCATTCATAATAACAATATCACTAGCAGATATTGCTATATCACTTCCTAAAGAACCCATACTAATTCCTATACTGGCTCTTTTTAAAACTGGTGAGTCATTTATTCCATCTCCAACATATGCTGTAATTTCTCCCTTTTCTATTTCTTCATATTTTTTATATTTATCAGTCGGAAGCATTTCAGCATAATAATCTTTAATATTTAAATTTTTAGCAACTTCTTTCGCAACTTCTTTTTTATCACCAGTAAAAATATATGATTTTATACCTAAAGTTTTAATATCATCTAAAACTTTTAAAGCATTTTTCTTAATACCATCATCTATATAAATAGAGGCAACATGATGAGAATTAATATTTAAATGCAAAGAAACATTATAAGAACAGTCATCATCACATACTTTTTTTGTTCCAATTTTTACTATCTTATCTTTTAATTTAAAAGATATACCAACTCCATCTATTTCTTTATAATCACTTACATCTTTAGTATCAACTTTACTATTATCTAGTTTCATTATAGACCGAGCAATAGGATGATTAGAAAATGCCTCGCCTTTTCTTAAAATATCTATAACTTCTTTTTTAGTATATTCATTATCTAAAACTTCAATCTTCGTTACTTCAAAGTTTCCGGTTGTTAAAGTACCCGTTTTATCAAAAATAATTTTTTTCAAATGTGATAAATTATCTAAATAATTACTTCCTTTAATTAAAATACCATTTTTACTAGCAACACCGATACCTGTAAAATATGATAAAGGAACAGAAATAGCAATAGCACAAGGACAAGCAATGACCAAAAAAGTTAAGGCTCTATACAAACTATCATGATAAGAAACATTCGTTATAATTGGTAATAATATGCCAACTACTAAAGAAAGTAATAAAATAATAGGTGTATAAATTTTACTAAACTTAGTAACAGTTGTTTCGACTTTAGCCTTTTTCTCTCCGGCTGTCATTGCTAATTCAATAATTTTGGAAATAGTTGAGTCTTTATATAAAGAAGAAGATTTCATTAAAACCATATTCGAGGTATTAACATAACCCGAAAATATTTTATCATTTTCCGTTAATTCAACAAGTTCACTTTCTCCTGTTAAAGCACTTGTATCAAATGTTGTTTTTCCTTTGATAATTTCTCCATCCACAGGAACTTTTTCTCCTTTTTTTATACATAAAATATCCCCTATTTTTACATCTTCAACCGAAATTTTGGAAAAATCTTTTCCTACTTTTAAATTAGCATAATCTTGTTTAATTAAAAGAAGATTTTGAATAGACATTCTTGTTTTATTAAGGGCTTGTTCTTCTAGTATTTTCCCAAGCATATATAAAGAAGCAACCATAACCCCTTCCATTTCACTTCCAATCAAAAGGGCTCCTATTGTTGAAATACAAATAAGTAAATTCTCATTAATGGTATGACTTTTAATAAGCATTTTCCAAGCCTTTTTAAAAGGGGGATATAAAAGTAAAATATAAGATAAATAAAGAAATATTTCATGAAACTTAAATTCTCTACTTCCAATAATTCCCAAAATTAAAGCAATAACTAAAACTAAATAATGATATTCTTTTTTCTCTTTTTCTTCTAAAACCATTTTACTACCTGGTTCTACTTCATCAATTATTTTATTTATCATTTGAAAACAATTATCAGTTTCTGTTTCATAACTAATTTTAGAAGTAGCAAAATTAATAACAACATTATGAAGTTTTTCTTCTTTATTTAATCTTTCTTCTACTTTTCTAGCACAATCAAGACAATCAAGTCCGATAATTTTATAATTATATTTTGTCATTTTAACCTCCTAAATAAATAAAGAACTTCATCAATCGTATCTAAATTATTATTTTTTATATCTGTAACCATACAAGTTTTCATATGATGAAGTAATAATTCTTCTCCTAAACTTTTAATAGCATTATTAACGGCTGCTAATTGAATTAATATATCGTCACAATGTCTATCTTCTTGGATCATTTTATTTATTCCTTTTATTTGACCTTCAATTCGATTTAACCTTTTAGAACAAGCCTTAATTTCTTCTTGACTTCGATGTTGTTTTCTTGTACATCTTTCTTTTTCCTTAACCATTTTTATCATCCTCTTTATTATTATATACCCCCATAGGGTATATATGTCAAGAAGTTTTTTTCTCTTTTATTATTTTTATTACACCTTTTTCCATAAAAAAATATTACTTAAAATTCTATTTTAAAGTAATATCTAATTTTTTTAAAATATTATAAAGTTTATTAACAGGAAGTCCTATTATAGCCATATAATCTCCCTCTACTTTAGTAACATGTTTTGAAAATACACCTTGAACAGCATAAGCCCCAGCTTTATCATAAGGTTCTTCACAATCTAAATAAGCATTAATTTCTTCATTAGTCATATCATCAACATAAACTATTCCTTTAGAATAAGTTTTATATTCTTCTTTTTGATTACCAACAATTTTTAAAACGATTAAAGATGTTATAACTTCATTACTTGTTCCTTTTAACTTATTTAACATATAATAAGCATCTTCTCTATTTTTAGGTTTTCCTAAAATTTCTTTATCTTTTAAAACAATCGTATCTGAACTAATAATAATTCTATCTCCCTCAGTTTTATTCATAACATTAAGTGCTTTTTGATAAGCAATTTCAATACAGTTTTCAAGAGGTGTTAATTTATCATCTTTTACTTCTTCTTCTAAACTTGCTATAACTTCAAAATCATTAACTATTTTCTTTAATAATTCCTGACGTCTAGGAGATTTTGAGGCTAAAATTATTTTCATTTAGTAACTACTCCTAAATATTCTTTAATAGCACTTGCTATTTGATCAGGACAAGAAGTTCCTCTTTGATGACAATCAATTCCCTCTAGTTTTTTTACAATATCTTTTAACTTCATACCTTTAACTAAACTTCTAATTCCTTTTAAATTACCTTCACAACCATTAGTAACTTCTAAATCAATTAAAGTATCCCCTTCTATTTCTAATTTAATATTCGTTGAACAAACTCCCTTTGGTTTATAATTATATACTTCCATAAAATCTCCTTTTCTTTTTGAAAATATTGTAACATAAAGATTGTCATTTTTAAATATTTTTTCTATATAATTAAATGATAGTTATGAAAAATTTTGAACTTTTATTAATTAGTATTGCTCTTGCTATGGATGCTTTTTCTGTTAGTATTTGTAAAGGTTTAACCATGAAGCATAAATTTAAAAGAAATAGTATAGTAATTGCACTTTCTTTTAGTATTTTTCAAATGTTAATGCCTTTACTTGGTTATTTATTAGGTTCTACTTTAAGTAATAAATTAATTAGTTTTAATCATCTAATTGCTTTTATTTTATTATCTATAATAGGTATTAATATGATTAAAGATGCTTATCATGATGAAAAGTTAAAAATTGGTCTTAGTATCTCTGAATTATTTTTTTTAAGTATTGCAACAAGTATTGATGCAATGGCTATTGGTATTACTTTTTCTTTTTTAAATGTTAACTTAATTATTGCAATTACAATGATTGGAATAACGGCTTTTCTTTTTTCTATAATTGGTATTTTTTTAGGAAAATTAATTGGAAAAAAATTTGAAAAGAAATCTGAAATAATTGGAGGTATTGTCTTAATTTTAATTGGAATAAAAATTCTTTTAGAACATTTTAACTTATTTTAATAAATTTTAAACTTTATATGATATAATACTTAAGAATATTACTTTTGGGAGGTATCTTTTATGACAAAGTATGTATTTGTAACAGGGGGAGTTGTATCAGGTCTTGGAAAAGGCATTACTGCATCAAGTCTTGCTCTTTTATTAAAATCAAGAGGCTATAAAGTTTTTATGCAAAAGTTTGATCCTTATTTTAATGTTGATCCAGGAACTATGAACC
>CANRGW010000004.1 GCA_947630205.1 uncultured Bacilli bacterium | reverse complement strand
AATGAGCAAGGTTGTCTAAGTGATTATTGGTGCCGAGTTGGTCTTGGTGAGGATAGAGGATATCCAAATAGTACTAAAGTAAGACAAGAAATTTATTATAAACTTAAATATTTAACAGATGACTTTAGTGATGATATTTATTCAAATAGTGTCCATCAGGATATCACTAATTTAAGAGATGTCATAAAAGCCCTTAAAGATACTGAAGAAATTTCATCTCCAGTTGCTAACGGTATAACTGATCCTTCAGAAAAGGTCGGTTCAAATCCAGAACAAAAAGCCAAAGATGAGGATGAAGATATCGAATTAGAGACAAAAGGTAAATTAGAAGACGATAGTGATTCTAATGATATGGGTACTGATGATATTTTAGATGATGATATTTATTATCCCCTTGAAGGGTACTTGTTCCCAGATACTTATAAATTTAGAAGTAAAGAAGTAACGGTTGAAGAAATATTTAAAACTTTACTTGATCAAATGGGAATAGTTTTATTACCTTATAAAGAAATAATTGAAAATAATAAATTAAATGTTCATGATATTTTAACCTTAGCATCGATTGCTGAAAAAGAAGTTAATAATGCTGATGACAGGGCTAAAGTTATAAGTGTTTTTAATAATCGAATAAAAAAACAAATGCCTTTAGGAAGTGATATTACAACAAGATATGGTTTAAAACTTGATGAAAAAAGACCTCTTACAACAACCGAATATAATAGTGTTAATGCTTATAACACAAGAAATAATAATTTTTTAGGATTACCTGCTTCGCCAATTGCAATGGTTTCTAAAAGTAGTATAGAAGCAAGTATTAGACCTCAAGAAACTAATTATTTATATTTTATTTCAAATATTACAACAGATGAGACTTTCTTTTTTGAAACAAGTCGTGAATTTGAAAATAAAAAAGCCGAACTTAATAAAATAAATGGAGGTTATTAGGAGGATTTATGAATGATTTAAAAGAATTAAAGGAGTATGCGGCTATCAATAATATCCCTATCATGCAAGATGAAGGAATTGATTTTTTAACAACTTTTATTGCTAAAAAACAAAGTAAAAACATTTTAGAAATAGGAACAGCAATTGGTTATTCTGCAATTCAAATGGCAAGAGTTAATGAAAATATTCATGTAACAACTATTGAACGTGATGAAGTAAGATATATGGAAGCCTTAAAAAATATTAAAAAGTTTGATTTAGAAGATAGAATTACTTTAATTTTTAATGATGCATTAAATGTTAAGTTAGATGAAGAATATGATTTAATTTTTATAGATGCTGCTAAAGGTAAAGATAAAGATATTTTTGAGCATTTTGAAGGTAATTTAAGTATTAATGGTTATATTATAACTGATAATATGAATTTTCATGGCTACGTTCAAATGAATGAAGAAGATATACCAAGTAAAAATATTTTAGGTTTAGTTCGGAAGATTAAAGATTATACATACTTTTTAGAAAATCATATGTTATATAAAACAACTATCTATCAAGTTGGTGATGGGATTGCTGTTACTGAAAGAAGAGGATAGTATGAAATTATTAGTAAGTTTAAATAAAAAAGAGTTAGGAGATTATTTAAAATTTACTAATTCTTTTATTATCGGTTTAAAAGGGTATGCAATTAATTATTATGAAGTATCTATTGAAGAAATAGAAAAAATAATTTCTAAATATAAAGATATAGAACTATTTGTTAGTATTAATAAAAATATTTTTAATAAAGACTTGAAAGATTTAGAAGAAAAATTAATTATTTTAAGTAAACTTCCTTTAAAAGGAGTTTTATTCTATGATTTAAGTATTTTAGAAATTGTTAAAAGGTTAAAGTTAGATATTCCTCTTTGTTATCATGGAACGCATTTAGTTACTAATTATAATATATGTAATTATTATTATAATCATAATGTTCCGTATGCTTTTTTAAGTAATGAAATAACAACTGATGAAATAAAAGAAATTGCTTCTAAGACTAAAAGTAAGTTATTAGTTTATTTTCTTGGGCATCCTATTATTTCACATTCAAAAAGAAAATTAGTTAGTAATTATTATGAATTTATAGGTAAGAAGAAAGAAAAAGATTTAAATATTATTAAAGAAAAAGGTAAAGATAAAAAATATTATATTAAAGAAACTAATCATGGTACAAATATTTTAACTTATGATATTTTAAATGGGTCAAAGGCCTTTATTGCTTTAAAAAATTCTTTAGAATATGCTGTTTTGGATAATAACTTAATTGCTGATGCGTTATTTTTAGAACTTTTAGAATTATACTATGATGATTTAGAAGAAAAGATAACTGATAATGATTTTCTTTTAAAGGTTCAAGATTTAATTGGTTCTAATGATGGATTTTTTTCTTTAAAAACGATTTATAAGGTGAAGTAACATGGAAAAAGTAGAATTATTGTCTCCAGCTGGAGATTTAGAAAGATTAAAAATTGCTTGTATATATGGTGCAGATGCTATTTATATAGGTGGACAAGATTATAGTTTAAGGGCAAATGCTTCTAATTTTTCTCTTGCTGATATGAAAGAGGGAGTAGAATTTGCTCATAAATTAGGTAAAAAAGTTTATTTAGCCTTAAATATTGTTTTTCATAATGAAGACATTGAAGGGGTATATGATTATATAAAAAATGTTGTCGAAAGTGGAATTGATGCTTTTATTGTAAGTGATTTATTTTTAGTACAATATATTAAAAATAACTTTCAAGTAGAAGTTCATTTAAGTACCCAAGATAGTATTACTAATTATTTAAGTGTTAATTATTTAAAAGAAGAAAAAGTTGATAGAGTTGTTTTAGCAAGAGAAGTAGGAAGAGATGAATTAAAAGAAATAATTGCAAAGACGGGTATGGATATTGAAGTCTTTATTCATGGGGCTATGTGTACTTTTGTAAGTGGTAGATGTGTTTTATCTAATTATTTTACCAATAGAGACTCTAATCGGGGAGGATGTAGTCAAGTATGTCGTTTTTGTTTTGATATTAATGAAGAAAATAAACCTTTCTCGATGGCTGTTAAAGATTTAAATATGGCTTTATATTTAAAAGATTTAATTGAAATTGGTGTGAAAAGTTTTAAAATAGAAGGAAGAATGCGTTCACCTTTTTATTTAGCAACGGTTTTATCGTCTTATAGAAGAATAATTGATGCTATTTATGAAGATAAATTAACGGATGATATCCTTACAAAAGAATTAAAAATTTTATCACGGGTTTCTAATCGGGAAAATAGTACGCATTTTTATTTTAAAGATGCTGATTTAAGTGACCAATACTATACTGGAAGACAAGAAAACTCTAATCAAGATTATTTAGGAATAATTATAGATAAAAAGAGTGATTTTTATACAATTAATCAACGTAATTACTTTAAATTAGGTGATGAAATAGAAATAATTACGCCGAATATGGATATTATTAATTATAAAATAGCAAATTTATATAATGAAAAAATGGAAGCAATTGAAGTTGCTAATCAAGCAGATAGTATTTTAAAAATGAAAATACCAATAGATTTACCACTTTATTCAATGCTTCGGAAAAAATATTTAGAATAATAACAATTATTTTTCTTTTTAGCATATAATGAAGTATTATTTAAGTAATAAATAAATGGTCAAAAAGTCCAAAATATTTTACCTTGACTTTTTAAGGTAATTATACTATAATGAATTAATAATTTATATGGAGGTGTATGATGACAAAAAAAACTGTTTATTTAACACAAGAGGGGTTTCTTGAATTGAAAAAAGAATTAGATGATTTAATAAATATAAAAAGACCTGCTAATATAAAAGCGATTAAAGAGGCAAGAGCCTTGGGAGATTTGTCTGAAAATGCTGAATATGATGCAGCACGTAATGAACAAGCCGAATTAGAAGCGAGAATTAAAAAACTAGAACAAATAATGGAAAATGTTTCTATTATTGAAAATGTTGATAATAGTAAAGTAAGTATTGGTAATACTGTTAAAATTAAATATATAGATGATGGTGAAGTTGATGAGTATCAAATAGTTGGAAGTCAAGAAGCCGACCCTTTTTCAAGTAAAATTTCTAATGAAAGTCCAATTGCTCAGGCTTTACTTAATCAAAAAGTTGGCGATATTGTTAATGTAAATAGTCCTAATGGTGTTTATCAAGTAGAAATTACAGCAATATCATAAAAAAAGAAAAAAGAACAGCAACGTTCTTTTATTTTTTAAAAAATAATTGACAAATTTAAATAATTATTTTAAGATAATTACAGATTGTTAGATTTAAAGGAGTAGTTGCATAATTCTTTAAAGAGAGTTAGTGGTTGGTGGAAACTAATAAGATAATGTAATGAAGACATTAAATTAATGACAAACGGGTAGTTCCGTTAATAACTAGAAAGTCGCATAAACTCTATGAAATAAGGTGGTACCGCTTAAATATTTAAGTCCTTATGATTAGAGTTTTTTTAAGGAGGAAAAATGAAAACGTTATATGTTAAAGATTTAAAAGAAAATTTAGGAAAAGAAATTGAATTTCAAGGTTTTGTCGATAAAATTAGATCTTTACAATATGTTATTTTTATCATTTTAAGAGATAAAACTGGGAAAGTTCAAGTAACGATTGAAAGAAATGATGAGAATGAAAAACTTATTAAAAGTATTGAAAATTTAACTGTTGAAAGTACGGTTAAGGTTTTAGGTAAATTACTTGATAGTCCTAATGTTAAGTTAAATGGTATGGAAATTATACCTAAGGAAATTATTATTACAAGTTTATCAGCAAATGAATTACCTTATGATTATAAAAGTAGAGATAACTCTTTAAGAGAAACAAGATTGGATTATCGTTTTTTAGATTTAAGAAGAGAGGAAAATAATCTTTTATTTGAATGCCAAACTTTCATTGAAGAAAAAATGCGGGAATACTGGAGAAAAAATGATTTTATGGAAATTCATACTCCAAAAATAAGTGCAAAAGCAGCCGAAAGTGGAGCCGAAACTTTTAAACTTGATTATTTTGGCAAAGAAGCAGCTTTATCGCAATCACCTCAATTTTATAAACAAATGACTATGGCTAGTGGTTTTGATAAAGTTTTTGAAATAGGACCTGTTTTTCGGGCTGAAAATTCGCATACTAGTTATCATGCAAGCGAAATTCTAATGGTTGACTGTGAAATTTCTTGGATTGATAGTGTAGATGAAGTTATGGACTCGGAAGAGGCTTGGATAAAATATTTCATGAGGGCTTTAAAGGAAAAATATGGCGAAAGAATAAAAGAAGTTTTTCATGTTGAAGTAAGCGATGTAAGCGCTGATTTTCCTCGTATTAATTTCTATGATGCTAAAAAGATTATTCAAGATGAATTCCATTATGTTGGAGAACAGGAAGAAGATATGGACCGTCATGAAGAAGAGTTAATTGGTAAATATGCTAAACAAAAATATAAAAGTGATTTTGTTTTTATCACGAATTACCCTTATAGTGCAAGAAGTTTTTATGTTATGAAAGATGCAAATGGTGTTACACAAACGTATGATTTAATTTTTAAAGGAATAGAAATTACAAGTGGGGCTCAAAGAGAACATCGACCAGACATTTTAATAAACCAAATAAAAGAAAAAGGAATAAATCCTGTTGATTTAAAATTCTATACGGATTTCTTCCAATATGGTTGTCCTCCCCATGGTGGTTATGGAGTAGGCTTATCAAGAATTATGATGCGTATTTTTGAAATTGATAATATTAGAGAAGCAACTTTAATTTATCGTGGTCCAACAAGACTTAATCCATAGTTGGTCTAATTAAAGAGATAACTTTTCCAAGGATATTACTATCATCTGCTAATACATAACTTTCTTTATCATTTAAAAGATGGATATAACCATCTTTTTTTAAATACTTTAAAACTAAATATTTATCATCGATAGAAACTAATACTAATTTATTAAGGAAATTTTTTTGACTTTTTTCAATTATTAAAATATCTTTACTTAAAATATTAAAACTTTTAAGACGATTATCATGTACTTGGTAGGCATAATATTCTTTATTATCTAAATAAGTATTTTTTATTTGAAGATATTTTTTTTCATTTATAATGGGAATATTAAGAAAGATATCATCTTCAATTGATGCATTTATATAAGTTATTTTTTTGGTTTCTTGATTGTACTTAATTATTTCTTTTTGGGAAAGAATATTTAAGTATTTATAAATTGTATTATAAGATTTATAATGACTTTTTTTCTTTAAAAGACCAATAGTTGGTATTTCTTTTTGTTCTTTATAAGTTTTTATAATAAAATCTAAAAATTCTTGTTGTTTCTCTGTTAGCATACTTCCTCCATTTGTTTTTATTATAGCATATTTTAATAAAAGGTGAAAAATCTTCACCTTTTTGCTTTTGTAAAGCCTTATATAGTAAGGGCTTTAAAAAAGTAATTTATTTTGCTAATTTTTTTTAAAAAAATTTTATATTATATATGGAGGTTTTGATGAAGAAAATTTTGTATATTAAACAAACTGATTTAAAGGACTGTGGAGTTGCTTGTTTAATAGCAATTACAAATTATTATGGTGGTAATGTAACAAGAGAATATTTAAGGGAATTAACTAAAACAACTAAAGATGGTGTTTCTCTTTATTCTTTACTAACAGGAGCCGAAAAATTAGGTTTTGAAGCAAGAGCCGTTCGGAGTAATGTTTTAAAAATAAAGGCTGATTTACCAGTTATTGCTCATATTTTAATTAATAAACAAATTGGTCATTTTGTTGTAATTACAAAAGTTACAGATAATAGCATTACGGTAATGGACCCTGAATTAGGCTTTAAAACTTATGGTTTTAATGCATGGAAGGAAATATCAACAAATGTTTATTTACTTTTAAAACCTAAAACGGAGATTTTAAAACAGGTTAAAGATAAAAGTTTTTTTAAAATCATATTTCCTATTCTAAAAATATATAAATCAACTTTTTTTATTCTTTTCTTTTTTTCTTCGATTTATACAATTTCTAGTATTTTATTATCTTATGAATTCCAATTCTTTCTTGATGCTTTAACTTTAAATAATTTAAAAACTCTTAGGTATCTTTTTCTCTTTTTGCTATTAGTTATTATTATAAAAGAGATGACTAATTTCTTCCGTGATAATTTAATTAATTATATTAATCATAAACTTGAAGGTTCTTTACTTAATGAAGTATACAATCATGTCATTAAACTTCCATATTTATATTTTCAAAATCGAACTAAGGGGGATATTATAACACGAATTAAAGATGTCTTTATAATTAAAGATGTTATAACTAAATTATTGGTTACTTGTTTAATAGATTTTACTTTAATTATTACTATTTTGTTTTTTCTTTTTAAAATTAATTCTAAATTAGCAATTTTAACTTTAATTATAACTTTTTTCTATGTTTTGGTAATTATTATTTATAATAATTTTTTAACTGATAAAATGAATATTTTAAAAGAAAAAGAAAGTGTTTTAAATAATTATTTAATTGAGTCTCTTTCATCTATTGATACAATAAAAGGTATGCAAATTGAAGATGTATTAAGTAATAAATTAAGTGTTAAATATAAATTATATCAAGATATAAGTTTTGATTTATATCATAGTTATTATCAAGAAAATTTTTTTAAAGAATTAATTTATGGAATAGGGATGTTAGTTATTGTATATGTTAGTTTAAAGAAAGTTTTTAATAATACTTTTGTACTTTCTAAACTATTAGTTTTTAATAGTTTATTGGTTTATTACTTTACACCTATTCAAAATATATGTAATTTACAAATATTATTTAAAGAAGCAAAAGTTTCTTTTACAAGAATTAAAGAATTATTAAATATGCAAGAAGAAAATTTTCTTTTAGATGAAAAAGTAATTAATAAACATTTAAAAGGTAATATTAAAATTAAAGATTTACATTATTCTTACAATGGAATTAATGAAGTTTTAAAATGTCAAGATTTAGAAATAAGAGCAGGTGAACATGTTTTATTATATGGTTTAAGTGGTGGTGGTAAAAGTACTTTAATGAAGTTAATTACACGTTATATTGAAAAATATGAAGGGGATATTTATCTTGATGATAGGAAAATATATAATTATAATTTAAAAGAATTAAGAAGAAGAATAACTTATTTGTCTCAAGATGAAGTACTTTTCACGGATACTATTTATAATAATATAGTTTTAAATTATCAAGTATCTTATGAAGAATATTTAAAGATAATAAAAATATGTGGTGTTGATAAAATAATTGAGAGAAGTTTATTAAAAGATAATATGTTAATAGAAAACAATGCCTCTAATTTATCAGGTGGTGAAAGACAAAGAATATTACTAGCAAGGTCTTTAGTTAAAGATAGTGATATTTATATTTTTGATGAGTCTTTTAATGCAATAGATACAAAAAATGAACGAATAATATTAGAAAATATTTTTCTTTATTTAAAAAATAAAACCGTTATTGTTATTAGTCATCGTTTTAATAATCAGGATTTGTATCAAAGAATTATATTAGTTCAAGGGGGTATTATTTATGAATATTAGTTTATTAGATAGATTTTCTTGTCATGAAAAATATTATCAATTTCTTTATAATTTTTGTCTTTTAATTTTTCTAATTGCTTTGATTTTCGAATTATTATTATTTAGAAATGTTATAAGTGTTAATTGTAAAGGAGTTATAAGTCAAAATAATAATTTAATTATAGATAATTTAGATTATAGTAGTGTTGATTATATTTTAAATAGTAAAAGAATAGAAGTTGATGAGAAAATATTAAAATATAAAGTTTTAGAAGTAAAAAAGGGGATAAGTAATTATACTTTAAAATTAAAGTTAGATAATTTTTATTTAGATAGTCGAACTTTAAATTTAAAAATAATTTTAAAAGATGAAAGTTTATATCAATTTATTTTAAGAAAAATGAAAGGAGAATAAGATGGAAAATATCCAAAAAGAAGAAATGTTAAGAATAAAAGGGGGAGGAATATCTGTTTGGGCTATGCTTGGAATAGGAGCGTTAGTAACTTTTGTAGCAGGGGTCATTGATGGTATTGTAAGACCACTTAGTTGTAGTCGTTAGGAGGTATTAAATGGAAGAAATAAAAAAAGAAAAAGCAATGCAAATTGTTGGAGGAGGTACAGATATATCAGGAGCAATTTTAAATGCTCTTGCTGGTTGTATTGAAACCATTTTTGGCATTGGTCAAGCCGTAGGTTCTGCTATTAGAAGAATAAGAAGTGGTAGTTTATGCAAGTTTTAATAAATAATAAATATTTGCAAAAATTAAATAAGAAAATAATAATAAATTATATTTTACCAATTATTTTAATTCCGATTATTTCTTTAATAGGTGAATATATTTTAATATCTTTATTTAATTTAGGAAATTACTTAGGAACTTTTCTAAGAGGATTATATGAAATAGTTTTACAAAATGTTTAAGAATAAATACCACTTTAGGTGGTATTTATTGACTAAGACATTTAATATTTAGCAAAAAAAGAACGAGTTTTTTAAAAAAACATATAATATTTTAGAAAAAAATGACGATTTCTGTTGAATTTTTTGATTTAGTTTGATATAATCTATTTGATTTCAAAACGAAGGGAGGGAGTAAAAGATGACTCATGTTGCTGTTAGAAGTGGTAATCTGGACGGGGCTTTAAGAAAATTTAAACAAAAAGTTGCAAGAGATGGCATCCCTTCTGAGTTCAAAAAAAGAGAAGCTTATGATAAACCTGGAGTTAGAAGACGTGAAGCAAAAAAAGCTGGTATAAAAAATGCACGTAAACGTGAAAGAAATAATAGAGATTAAAAAGTAATTTAAAAATTGACAATTATGATATGTCAATTTTTTTTATCTTCTTCTTTTTTCCCTTAAAATATGATATGATATTTTTATAAAGAATAGAGGTAAATGATGAAAGAATTTATTAAAGGAAATTACGAAGAAGAAATTGATGTACGTGATTTTATCATGAAAAATATTACAAGATATGAAGGGGATGAAAGTTTTTTAGCACCGATAAGTGAGAAAACTAAAAAAGTTTGGTCAAAGTGTGAAAAATTATTAAAAGAAGAACTAAAAAAATCAGTTTTAGATATTGATACTACACATGTTTCTGGAATTACTAATTTTGATGCTGGTTATATTGATAAAGAAATGGAAGTTATTGTTGGTTTACAAACAGATGCTCCTTTAAAAAGAATGATGAACCCTTTTGGTGGTCTTAGAATGGTTAAAAATTCTTTAAAGGCTTATAATTATCAAATGGATCCAACTATTGAAAAATATTTTCCTATGTTTACTAAATCGCATAATGACGGAGTATATGATGCTTATAATGATGAAATAAAATTAGCAAAACATGTTGGTTTAATTACTGGATTGCCTGATGCTTATGGAAGAGGAAGAATTATTGGTGATTATCGCCGGGTTGCTTTATATGGAATTGATTTTTTAATTCAAGAAAAAGAAAAAGACTTCAAGAAAATTAAAGTTGAACTTGATGATAGTATTCGTTTAAGAGAAGAAGTTAGTATGCAAATTAAAGCATTGAAAAAGATTAAAGAAATGGCTTTAAGTTATGGACTAGATATTTCTAAACCAGCGAAAAATAGTTTTGAAGCCGTTCAATGGTTATATTTTGGTTATTTAGCAGCCGTTAAAGAAAATAATGGAGCGGCTATGAGTTTAGGAAGGGTAGATGCCTTTTTAGATATTTATTTTGAAAGAGATTTAGCAAATGGAAAAATTACTGAAGCCGAAATTCAAGAATTGATTGACCAGTTTGTTATTAAATTAAGATTGGTAAGACATTTAAGAACTCCTGAATATGATGAATTATTTTCAGGAGATCCAACTTGGGTTACTTGTTCCCTTGGAGGATGTGATAAAAAAGGCAGATCAATGGTTACTAAAACAACTTTTAGAATTTTACACACTTTAACAAACTTAGATCCAGCCCCAGAACCTAATATGACAGTTTTATGGAGTTTAAATTTATCTGAAAACTTTAAAAAATATGCTGCTAAGATGAGTATTAAAACCGATGCTATTCAATATGAAAATGATGATATTATGCGCCCAATTTATGGAGATGATTATGCAATAGCCTGTTGTGTATCCGCCATGGAGATTGGCAAAAATATGCAATTTTTTGGAGCACGTTGTAATTTAGCCAAAGCCCTTTTATATAGTATAAATGAGGGTTATGATGAAATGGAATATGTAAAAGTTCTTAATGGTATTCCAAAAATTGAAAGTAAATATTTAGATTATGAAACAGTTAAAAAGAATTTTTATAAAGTTATTGAAAAAACAGCAAAAATCTATGTTGATGCTATGAATATTATTCATTATATGCATGATAAATATGCTTATGAAGCAAGTCAAATGGCGTTGCATGATACTTATGTTAAACGCTTGATGGCTTATGGAGTTGCTGGATTGTCAGTTGTTGCTGACTCTTTATCGGCAATTAAATATGCTAAAGTAAAACCTCTTCGAGATGAACATGCAATTGCTAAGGATTTTGTAGTTGAAGGTGATTATCCTAAATATGGAAATGATGATGATAGAGTTGATAACATTGCTAAGGATGTATTAAAGAAACTTTATCATGAGTTATCTAAACATGCAACTTATCGTGATAGTTTTCCAACTTTATCAGTTTTAACTATTACTTCTAATGTCGTTTATGGTCATAAAACAGGAACAACTCCTGATGGTAGGTTGGCTGGAACGCCTTTTGCGCCTGGGGCTAACCCTATGCACGGTCGTGATACTAGTGGAGCTCTTGCTAGTCTTAATAGTGTTGCTAAACTTGATTATGCTAATTGCTGTCGTGATGGTATAAGTAATACTTTTTCCATTGTACCAACAACTTTAGGAAAAACACTTCCTGAACAAATTAATAACTTATGTGGTATATTAGATGGCTATTTTGAAAATGGTGCTCATCATTTAAACGTTAATGTTTTAACAAGAGAACTATTAATTGATGCTAAAAATAATCCCGAAAAATATCCTCTTTTAACTATTCGCGTATCAGGTTATTCGGTAAGATTTAATCGTTTAACACCTGAACAACAAGATGAAGTAATCAACAGAACTTTCCATGAGGCCATGTAATGAATGGAAGTGTAGCATCCATTGAAACTTTAACTAGTGTAGATGGACCAGGTATAAGAACAATTGTCTTTATGTCAGGTTGTCATAAAAGATGTATGTATTGTCATAATCCTGAAATGTTTAAAATGACTAAACCTAATTATAAAGACAAAGATTTAGTAGAAAAAATACTTCGTTACAAAAATTATTTTAAAAGAGGAGGAGGTGTAACTTTTTCTGGAGGAGAACCTCTTCTTCAAACAGATTTTTTAATTAAAGTTTGTAAAAAATTAAAAGAAGAAAATATTCATATAGCAATTGATACAGCCGGAGACTATATAGGTGATTTACAAGAATTATTAAAATATGTTGATCTAGTTATTTTAGATATTAAAGATACAAGACCAAAAGAATACGAGTATTTAACAAAATCAAAAATGAAAAAGTTTAATGCTTTTGTAAAAAAATTAAATAAAACGAAAGTAGATGTTTTTATAAGACAAGTAATTATTCCTGATTTTAATGATAATATTTCTTATATTAAAAGTTTAAGAGAATATTTAAAACAAATTAATAATATTAAAGATGTTGCTTTTCTTCCTTATCATAAATTAGGAAGTGAAAAGTATTTAGAACTTGGTCTTTTTAATCCTATGCTTAATGTTAAAGAAATGGATAAAGATAAATGTGATAAATTATATCAAGCGTTTTTAAATTTATGAAATGAACTGTAAGAAAGTGGTTTAGATTTATAGACAAATCACTTTTTTTAGATTATAATTAAAACGTAAAGGTTGAGTGATAACATGTATAGTTATATAATTGGTAAAGTTAAAGAAATTGATAGTAATAGTATTACTTTAGATAATAATGGGGTAGGCTATTTAATAGCAACACCAAATCCTTATGCTTTTAAAGAAGATGTTGAATATAAAGTTTATTTATATCAACAAATAAAAGAAGATGAACATCTTTTGTTTGGTTTTAAAACTTTAGAAGAAAAACAATTATTTTTAAAATTGATTAGTGTTAAAGGTTTAGGTCCCAAAATGGCTTTACCAATTATTGCTATGGGTTCAACTTCAGGAATTGCTGATGCTATTAATCGAGAAAATATTTTATATTTGAAAAAGTTTCCTAAAATTGGTGATAAATTAGCCAGACAAATGGTTCTTGATTTAAAAGGCAAAATTGAAACTAATGGCGATGTAATTGAAAATACAAGTGATGAAGTATATGAAGCATTACTTGCTCTTGGTTATAAAGATAAAGATATTAAAAGTGTTGTTGGTCGTATTAATAAAGAAAATAGTGTGGAAGAACAAATTAAAGAGGCATTACGTTTGATGGTAAAATAAAAAAGGAGGATATTAGATGAAAAGAATAATTGACAGTGAAGAAGATAGTGAAGATATCTTAATAGAATCTAGTATCAGACCTTTAAGTCTTATAGAATATATAGGTCAAAGTGAAGTTAAAGATAATATAAAAGTTTTTATTGAAGCGGCTTTAATTAGAGATGAAGCCCTTGATCATGTTCTGCTTTATGGTCCCCCAGGACTTGGTAAAACAACGCTTGCAATGATAATCGCGAATGAACTTCATAAAAATATAAAAACAGCCAGTGGTCCGGCTATTGAAAAACCGGGTGATTTAGCAGCCATTTTGTCGACTTTAGAACCAGGTGATGTTTTATTTATTGATGAAATTCATCGAATACCAAGATATATTGAAGAAATTCTTTATCCAGCAATGGAAGATTTTACTTTAGATATTGTTGTTGGAAGTGAAAGTCAAGCACGAAGTATTAAAATAGATTTACCACCATTTACTTTAGTCGGAGCAACAACTAGAGCCGGAGATATTACTAGTCCTTTAAGAGATAGGTTTGGAATAGTTTGCAAATTGAATTATTATACTAATGAAGAATTACAAATGATTGTTGAAAGAACTAGTCGCGTTTTAGAAATGCCTATTACAGAAGAAGCAGCTTTCTTAATTGCAACTAGAAGTCGGGGAACTCCAAGAATTGCCAATCGTTTATTTAAAAGAGTTCGGGATTTTGCTCTTGTTGCTGGAAATGCTGAAATTTCCGAAAAAGTAGCCGAAGATGCCTTTAATAAATTAAATGTTGATGCTTATGGACTTGATGCTGTTGACCATCAATATTTAAGAAGTTTAATTGAAAAATTCAATGGAGGTCCCGTTGGCGTTGAAACTTTGGCTTCAAGTATTGGTGAAGAAGTAACTACTTTACTTGATGTATGTGAACCATTTTTAATGCAAAAAGGATTTATTAAAAGAACTCCAAGAGGTCGAGTTGCAACTATGAAATCATATAAATTGTTAGGAATAAATTATCAAGAAAATTTATTTAATTAAAAAGGAGGTTTATGAAACCAGTAACAAATATAGTGAGATTACCATTAAATAAAGAAGAAACAAGAATTTTTGGTGGTAATGCTCGGAAGAAATGTGAAATAACTTTAGGTAGTGATTTAGATAAAGAAACTTTTGAATGTTATATGGACCAAGAGAAAATAAATGATTTTATTAGATCTTTTAATGAATATTTAACTAATCTTTTAAAAGAAAAGAAAAAAGAACGTATCACGAGAATTAAAAAAAATAATATGAAAAACTCTTTGAATTATGCTATTGGACTAATTGGGTTAGTGGCTGCTTTTCTTGCTTCTGAACCAATTGGCATACCTTTCTTTTTGGCTGCTGCTTTAGTTGGTTTAGTTCCTGCTATAATTACTAATATTGATGCTTTTATGCCATTTGAAAATTTACAAGATGTAAGAGAAATTCATGATAAATTAGAAAAATTAGAGGTTCTTGCGAAGGAAGCCCAAATGGAACAGGCTAATTATAAAGTAAATGAACAAAAAAGATTTAAAAGTGCTCTTTATAATGCTGAGGCTTTAGAAAAATCTAAAATAGAGGGAATTGACCTTTTAAAAGAGAGTATAAATAGGAAACTTGATTGGCATGAAAGAAAAGATGAATTATCACGTAGACGAAGGAGAGTCCAAGAAAGGCTTGATGATATGTCTTGGGAGTTTATGGAAAAAAATGGTTTAGTAAATGAAAATGGGAGGGTAAGATAATGAAAGTAGAAGATTTTGATTATCCTTTAGATGAAACTTTAATTGCTCAAACACCTATTCCTAAAAGAGATGAGTCAAGATTAATGATTTTAAATCGAAAGACGGGAGAAATTGAACATCAAAAATTTTATAATATAATAGAATATCTTCATGAGGGAGATGCTTTAGTTTTAAATGATACTAAAGTAATTCCCGCAAGACTTATTGGAGTAAAAGAAGATACAAAGGCAACAATTGAATTACTTCTTTTAAATGATATAGGTAACAATGTTTGGACCTCACTTACTAAGCCGGCTAAACGAGTTAAAGTAGGAACTATTGTAAGTTTTGGGGACGGACTTTTAAAAGCAAAATGTGTTAAAGTTTTAGATGATGGGATTAGACATTTTGAATTAATATATGATGGAATATTAATGGAAATATTGGATAAATTAGGTAATACGCCTTTGCCACCTTATATACACGAACAGTTAAATGATAAAGATAGATATCAAACAGTTTATGCTAAAAATGTTGGTAGTGCGGCTGCTCCTACGGCTGGTTTGCATTTTACCGAAGAACTTTTAGAAAAAATAAAGGCTCGAGGAGTAAAAGTTTTATTTATTACTTTACATGTTGGTCTTGGAACGTTTAGGCCCGTTATGGTTTCTGATGTAAAAGAACATCATATGCATAGTGAATATTATTCTCTTTCGAAAGAAGTTGCTATGGAGTTAAATAAAGTTAAAGAACAAGGGGGCAGAATTATTGCCGTTGGAACTACCTCAACGAGAACTTTAGAAACTGTTATGACAAAATATCATCGTTTTCAAGAAGCAAGTGGTTTAACTGATATTTTTATTTATCCTGGTTATGAATATAAAGCCATTGATGGTTTGATTACTAATTTTCATTTACCAAAATCAACTTTAATAATGTTAGTAAGTGCTTTTGCTAAAAAGGAATATATAATAAATGCTTATATGGTAGCCCAAAAAGAAAGATATCGGTTCTTTTCCTTTGGTGATGCTATGCTAATTATTTAGGAGGATATAATGGAAGATAAAAAGAATAATAAATTAGATTATAAAAATTTAAATGAATTAATAAAAACTAGTAATCTTTTGTTAAAAATAGGCTTGGCCATGCTTGTTTTAAGTATTGGTGTTTTACTTGTTTATTTATTAGAAAAGACAAGTGTCTTAGTTGTTATAGGTCATATTTTTGCTATTATTTCTCCACTTTTTATTGGCCTTTTTCTAGCCTGGGCTTTAGAACCAGCAATATGTTATTTTACGAATAATAGAGTTAATAGAAAATTGGCAACAGTGGCTGTTTATTTGATTTTTATTTTTCTAATCGTCTTGATTTTGGCTTTAATTGTTCCTGAATTTTTAGTTCAGTTGAATTAATTCCTTTATCAATGATTTATTTGCTAACTTTTCAAGTAGTAATATTGATTTAACAACATTTAAAGATAATTTATTAAATGGTATTAATGGCTGGGTAAATAATTTAACTACTAATAATTTAACAGGAATTATTAATCGTTTAGGTACGTCTTTAAAGACAATTATTAATATTTTCTTAAGTCTTTTAATTGCTTTTTACTTATCACTTGATTTTCAAAAGGTTAGTAAATATTTTAGTAATATAGTTCCTAATCGTTATCATAAAGAATTATCCAAAATCAAAAAATCTTTAAATGATATGCTTAGAAGTTATGTAAATGGAACTCTTTTATCTTGTTTATTTGTTATGATTTTCTCTTTAATAGGTTTCTTGATAGCCGGAGTTTCATCACCACTTTTATTTGCTATTTTCTGTGCTATTACCAATATAATTCCTTATTTTGGACCTTATATAGGTGGAATACCTGTTATTGTTGTTGGGTATGCTACATCTCCTTTAATTGGAACAATTTGTTTAATAACTGTTGTTTTAGTTCAATTATTTGAGGGAAATATTTTACATCCTTTAATTGTAGGAAAAGCCGTTTCACTTCATCCAATTACAATTATGTTAGGATTATTAGTATTTGAATATTTATTTGGAATAGTAGGTATGATTTTAGCAGCACCTATTATGGCTACTTTAAAAATACTATTCTTCTATTTAGAAGAAAAATATCATTTCTTAAGTAATTTAAAAAATAATTTATTTAGTTAAAGTTTTAAAAAGAATAGAAAGGTAAGTTATGAAAGAAGAAATTAAAAAATTAAAAAAAATTTCTTTACATTTGCATTTAGACGGTTCTCTTTCTTGTCGTATGGCCTCTCAATTATCAGGACTTAAAATTTCTGAAGTTAAAGAAAAAATGGAAGCCCCTTCTAAATGTTTAAATTTAGCTAATTATTTAGAAAAGTTTGCTTTTCCACTTAGTTTAATGCAAACTAAAAAGAATTTAAAATTAATTGCTAAAGATTTAGCCACGCGTTTAGTAAATGATAATGTTATTTATGCTGAAATCAGATTTGCTCCTATTTTACATCAAGAAAGATGTTTAACTTTAGAAGAAGTAGTAGATGCTGTTTTAAGTGGTTTAAAGGAAGTAAAAGGTCTTAAAACTAATTTAATCTTATGTCTTATGCGTGGTGCTAGTTATGAAAAAAATTTAGAAACTTTAGAACTTGCTTATAAATATTTAGGTAAAGGAGTAGGGGGCATTGATTTAGCCGGAGATGAACAACAATATCGTCTTAAGGAATATAAAGAATTATTTAAAATAGCAAAAGATAAAAAAATTCCTTTTACCATTCATGTTGGAGAAGTTAATAGTAAAGATATAGTTGAAGCCATAAGATTAGGTGCTAAGCGTTTTGGTCATGGTGTTAAATGTATTGATGATAAACGCTTAATTGAATTAATCCGTGATAATAATATTTTATTAGAAATTTGTCCTACTAGTAATATTCAAACTAATGCTTTTAAAGAATATTCTAATCATCCTATTTATAAACTATATAAAGATAAAGTTAATATAACAATAGATGTTGATAATATGACAACTTCTAAAATTAACTTATCCAAAGAATATTTAAAGTTATGTGAAACTTTTAAATTTACAATAATGGATTTAAAGAAAATAAATATTAATTCTATTAATTATACTTTTTTAAGTAGTAAAGAAAAAATTGAATTACTAGAAGAAATGCTTAAATAAGTTTTTAAAGGAAATTAAAAAATCTCTTTATATCTTTTTAAAATATATAAATATTTTTCTTATGCAAAATAATAAATCTAGGAAATAAGTTCAATGTCCTAGATTTTTCTTTTTAAAAGAAAGTATATTGATGCATAGCATCATATACATCTTCTTCGGTTTCTAATTTTTTAAAAGTATCTAATTCATAAATAGTTGTTAGATAGGCATAACTTTTTAGTAAATCTTGAAGTTCTTTAATTACAGCCTTTAATCTTTTTAAAGTATCTTTTGGATTATTAGAATTTTGGGTAATTATTTTAACCGGAATAATTAAACCTAAAAATTTATCTAAAGGAAGTGGACCTTTTACTTGGACTTCATCAGGAAAATCACTGTAACGTTCATCTTCACTTAGACCAAGTCTTCGTAGTCTTTCATAAATTAAATTTAATTCTTCTCGTGATAGAAAACGACAATCTGCAAAAAATGGTTTTAAAATAGTTGGTTGAATGACGGGAAGAGTATTAGCAAAACCTAAAGATATTGAATATTTAACATATTGACTATAGGCCGTATAATCTTTATATAATGGATTATTGTTATAACAATCTTTTTTACTATAATCACAAAGAGAAATATAATCTAAACCACTAAAATTAATTGGTGTTTTTTTAGAATTAGGATAATTACCATTTGCTTCTAATTCTCTTCTTGGAAGTAAAGCCCCATCCTTTAAAATTTGTTCAATTATTTTGATTGACTTAGACATATCCCAGAATGATGTATCTGGATTAACAGCATGTAAATAAATATTATCCATTTAATAACCCCCTTTTTTTGTTTTAATATTATAACATAAATTAAGAAAGAACACAATATTAAATAAATTATTCTTGACAATACCCCTAGGGGGTGGTATTATGACAACGGGTGAAAATAATGGATAAGGAAATGACTTTAAAAGAAACTAAACGAAGTGATACCGATAAGAAAAAACTAATAACTAGATTAAAAACTATTGAAGGACAGGTTAGAGGAGTATCTTTGATGGTATCAGAAAATCGTTATTGTAATGATATATTAATTCAAATATCCGCGATTAATAAATCTTTAAAAAGTTTAGGTAGTGAGATTTTGAAAAATCATTTAGAAACTTGTGTTGTAAGAGAAATAAAAAAGGATAATTTAGAAGTTTTAGATGAGGTTATGAATTTAATTAGGAGGCTTGACTAATGCAAAAAGTTATTTTAAAAATAGGAGGAATGAGTTGTAGTGCTTGTTCATCTTCTTTGGAAAAGTATTTAAATAAACAAGAGGGAGTAAAGGCTAGTGTTAACCTTGTTATGGCTGAAGCAAGTATTGAATATGCTGATAAAGTTAAAATAAGTGATTTAGAAAGATATGTTAAAGAAGCAGGTTTTGAAAGTTTAGGAGTATTCGATCCTTTAAAAGAAGAAAAAGAAAAACAAAAACATGAAAAATATCAAAAAAATAGTTTAATCTTTTTTGGAATTTGGACTTTTATAATCTTATATATTTCCATGGGATATATGTTACATTTACCAATTTTTCGTTTTTTGCGAATGGATGTTAATCCTCTTTTTGTCTCTTTTCTTCTTCTTTTCATGACTATTTTTATTTTAATTTGGGCAAAAGATATTTTTAAAAGTGGTATTTTAAAGTTAATTCATAAAACTCCTAATATGGATACTTTAGTAACTTGTGGTGTTTTAGCAAGTTTTTCCTATAGTATTTATTCTTTAATAATGCTTTGTTTTAATCATTTAGAATATATTCATAATATTTATTTTGAGTCTTCGGCTGTTGTTATCTTTTTTATAAAATTAGGAAGATATATTGATATTAATAATCGGGAAAAGACCAAGAAAGCAATTTCTGAATTAGTGCAAATTACTCCTACAAAAGCCCTTCTTAAAGTAAAAGATGAAGAAGTAGAGATTGATATTGATGAAGTAAAAGAAAATGATATTTTAATTGTTAAACCAGGTATGAAAATTGCTGTTGATGGAGTTGTTACAGTAGGCTCTTCCCATTTAGACGAGAGTTTTTTAACAGGAGAGTCAGTTCCTGCTAAAAAAAAAGTTAATGATAATGTTCTTGCTGGAAGTATTAATATAGATGGATATTTGCAATATAAAGCCTTAAAAATAGGAAAAAATTCAACTATTTCGGAAATTGTTCATTTAGTTCTTGAAGCAACTTCGAAAAAGCCTCCTATTCAAGCCTTAGCCGATAAAATATGTGGTTATTTTGTTCCAACGATTATGCTAATTTCGCTTTTGACTTTTTTAGGACATTTACTAATTAGAGATACCTTTGCTGTTTCTCTTACTTCTTGCGTTGCTGTTTTAGTTGTAGCCTGTCCTTGTGCTTTAGGCCTAGCAACTCCTCTTGCTGTTGTTACGTCTTTAGGAACTGCAATTAAAAATGGTCTTTTAATAAAAAGTAGTGAAACTTTTGAAAAAATTTCGGCTATAAAGACTATTGTATTTGATAAAACAGGTACTTTAACTTATGGTAATTTAAAAATTGCCAAGATATATAATTATAGTAAATTAAGTAATAATGATTTATTAAAAATAGCAACTTCTCTTGAAAATCTTTCAACGCATCCTATTGCTAAAGCCTTTATGGATTATTCGAAAGAACATAATATGGAAATAAAGACGATTAAAGATTTTAAAAACATAGAAGGAATTGGTCTTTCAGGCGTTTTAAATAAGAAGAAGATTTATGTTGGTAATAATAAATTATTTTCCGAATTAAAAATAAAAAATAAATATGCTCAAGATGAAAAAACTTTAAGTTTAATGGGTTCTAGTATTGTCTATATAATTGAAGATAAAGAAGTATTAGGTTTAGTTGGGGTTTCGGATATTATAAGAAGTGAAGTCAAAGAAGTAATAGAAGAATTAGAAAAAATGAATAAGGAAGTAATTATGTTAACCGGTGATAATGAAAAAACAGCTAAGATAATTGCCGATAGTTTAAATATAAAAAATGTTATTGCTAATGTTATGCCTAAAGATAAAGCAAAAGTTATAGAAGAATTAGAAAAGAATAATAAAAAAGTAATGATGATAGGTGATGGGATAAATGATGCTCCAAGTCTTACTTTAAGTTCGATTGGCGTAAGTATGCATAGTGGAACGGATATTGCTATGGACTCGGCTGATGTTATTTTAATGCATGATGATTTACGAAAAATTGTTGGTTTAATTAAATTAAGTGAACGAACTTTAAAAAATATTAAAGAAAATTTATTCTGGACTTTCTTCTACAATCTTTTAATGATACCAATAGCAACTAATTTTTTAAGGGGAGTAGGGCTAACTTTAAATCCAATGTTTGCATCTCTTGCTATGACTATTAGTAGTTTAACCGTTGTTTTCAATGCTTTAAGATTAAAGAAATGGCAAGATGATTAAAGTCGGAGGGGTAAATGGAAAAATATAAAGAAATTGAACGGAGTATCATAAAAAAATATCGGAAAGAAATATGGGGACGTTTTGTTAAAGCCGTTTTAGAATATGAACTTATTAAAGAAAATGATAAAATAATGGTTTGTATATCTGGTGGTAAAGACTCATTTTTACTTGCTAAATGTATTCAAGAATTTAAAAGACATGGTAAATTTTTCTTTGAAGCCCATTATGTGGTGATGGATCCAGGTTATAATTCTAAAAATCGGGAAATGATTATTGAAAATGCGAAGAAGTTAAATATTCCAATTGAAATATTTAAAAGTGATATTTTTGAAATTGTAACAAAAGTTGATAAAAATCCTTGTTATTTATGTGCTAGAATGCGAAGAGGGTATTTATATAGTAAAGCAAAGGAATTAGGTTGTAATAAAATTGCTTTAGGTCATCATTTTAACGATGTAATTGAAACAACTTTATTATCAATGTTTTATGGTGCGGAATTGAAAACGATGATGCCTAAACTTCATAGTGAGAACTTTCAAGGTTTAGAACTTATAAGACCTATGTATTTAATTAGAGAAGATGATATTATTGCTTGGGCTAAATATAATGAATTAACTTTTCTTAACTGTGCTTGTAAATTTACAGAGAAAAGTTCTTTAGATGATGAAACTAGTAAACGGAAATACATAAAAAATTTACTTAAAGATTTAAAGAAAATTAATCCAAATGTTGATTATAATATTTTTAAAGCAACTGATAATGTTAATTTAAATTGTATTTTAGGTACTAAAAGTAATGGTTCTTATAAAAGTTTTTTAGAAAATTATGATTTGCAAGATATTAATTTGGATAAATAAAAAAGACTTGTTCTATTCTGGACAAGTCTTTAATGTATTATAAATGGTTTTATAACCTTTACATTTATAATGAACACCATCTTGATAAGTGGTTGTTGAATTTATTTTTACTTTTGAATAAGTATCACAGTATTTTAAATTTCGAATATTGGCATCATTTATTTTACTTTTCATATTACTATTAAATGCTTTAACAGCATTATTCGTACTAGTTTTGGCAACTGGATTAACTGATACATAATATATATAATGGTCTTTCCATTCATTAGTTGCTAATTCTTGAACTTTTTTAAAATAAGTGTTAGAAGTAGATTTACCACTACTAGCAGAGGAACCAATACCATTTACACCTAAAAGAATAAAAATATTATAACTTTTATCAGGATTTTTCTTTAAATAAGAATTTACAGTGCCAATTGCTGTATTTTTTAACCATGAATAACTCATACCACCTTTGGCAACAACTTTATTACCACTACAAAGTTTACAAGAAGTACACATACCAACCGTTCTTGAGTCTCCAATTAAAATAATAGGATTATCAACGCGACTAGGTTCACTGTTATCTGTAACATCACAGTAAATAAATTTTTCATTTTTGGCTTTATCATAAACTTTTATATAAACATTTAGACTAGTTTCTTTTGGATAAACATAACTTCCCGTTGTTGTATTTAAGAATTGTTTGCCATCATCATAATAAACATAGTTATTTATTCCAGACTCATTATCTGATGCAATTATATTAAAGGTTGTTGTATTATTATCATTTATTGTTACTTGACAAGTACCAGTTGGGGCTGTTTTATCAATATTAGTAATTGTTATACTTTTTTCAAACTT
>CANRGW010000003.1 GCA_947630205.1 uncultured Bacilli bacterium | reverse complement strand
TTTACTATTATAATATTTTTTATATTTTTCTTGATTTGATTTAAAGTTATGTAAAACTTGAAAAAGCGTATCACATATATAAATTTCTCTATTACTCGTATCTGTTTTGGGTGTACCAATAAACCATTTTCCTTTTTCATCTTTCACTTTTGGATATACATTATGCTTTATAGTAATTATCCTTTTTTCTAAATTGACATCATTCCACGTTAATGCACATGCTTCACCTGGTCTCATACCTGTGTAACAAACAGTAATAAATAGGCAAGTAAAAAGTTCATTATTCATAAATCTAGTTAATATAAGATCTATTTCTTCATTTGTGTAAACGTGCCTTCTTTGTTTTTTTTAATATTTCAATGTTAGGAAGTTTGATAGTAAGTGAAGGATTATAATTTATAAATCCAAAATATCTGTTGCGACTCTAAATGAACATTTTATAACTTTTACAAAATTTCTAAAATATCCATAAGAATAGTCATATCTTCTACATATATCAATTAGATATTTATTTAGTTGATAACTTGTTATAGAATTTAGTTTATAAAATCCTAACATTGGCTTTAAGTATTTATTAACAATGACTGAATATTCCTCTATGGTTCTATATTTTAAACTTACTTTACAATAATTCTCTAACCAATAATCTCCATAAGATATATAGCCTTCTACTTTACAACCACCATTTTGATAATCTTCATAAGCTTTTTGTCCTGCGATAAAAGCAGCATTTTTTGTCTTAAATCCTGATTTTGTAATTTGCTTTCTTTTACCATTAACTCTTGCCGCCTCAAAACGATACTGATACACCTTTCCACTTTTTTGTATACTAATCATTTTAACTATCTCCTTTCATATTAGTAATTAGTATTTGCTAAAACAAAAAGGAATGTTAACATTTTATCTATGTTAACACTCCTTTATTTATAAGTGTTTTAGATTATTTTTTATTTTTTGTGGACAAATTTTATTTTCACTACCACATTTTATTTCTTAAAAAATCAATTTTTCCCTTATTTCACAATCATTTTCCGCAACAGTTCTTGTACTTCTTGCCGCTACCACAAGGACAAGGGTCATTTCTTCCTACTTTTTCCTTTTTCTTAATTGGTGTTCGCGTACCACTTGTATCACTTTCATTAGTAATTTGTTTCTTAACAACTTCTTTTCGTTCAATATTTTGTCTTATCTCGGCTTTTAATAGAAAGATAGTCGTATCCTTATCAATCTTATCAAGCATATTCTCATATAATTCTAAACCCTCAACTGAATAGGCTCTTAAAGGATCATCGCCACCATAACTACGAGTCCTTACGGCTTCCCGCAAATGAGATAAATTATTAATATTTTCTGTCCAATGCTTATCTATAACATTTAAACTTATTGCTTTTTCAAACTCATTAGCAACTTCAACTGGTAAAACACTTAATTTTTCTTCATATTCTTTTTTAACTCTATCAAAGATAAAGTCAATCATTTCATCAGCATTTTTACCATCTAAATCCTTTTCTTTTATATCTTTTTTTAAAAGATTTTCGTTGGTAATATCCATAACATCTTTTAAATCTTCTTCACTTATTACATTATTAACAAAATGTGTATCAACTAAATAAGTAACATAAGACTCCATCGTTTTTAAAACCGTTTCATGAATAGAGTCATTATCAAGAATTTCATTTCGTCTTTCATAAATATCTTCTCTTTGATTATTCATGACATCATCATATTGAAGAAGGGCTTTTCTTGTATCAAAGTTATTTCCCTCAACTTTAGCCTGGGCTGATGACAACGCATTCGTGAATGTTTTACTACGAATAGCTTGATTTTCATCAAATCCCATAGTTTGCAATAAATTTTTAATTCTATCCGTTCCAAAACGAACCATTAAATCATCTTCCATCGAAACAAAGAATTGACTTTCACCTGGGTCTCCTTGTCTTCCGGAACGACCTCTTAACTGGTTATCAATACGACGTGACTCATGACGTTCTGTACCAATTACACAAAGTCCTCCTAACTTTTTCGTTTCCTCAGTTAACTTAATATCCGTTCCACGTCCAGCCATATTAGTTGCAATCGTTACAGCACCTTTCTCACCAGCAAGAGCAATTATTTCAGCTTCACGAGCATGATTTTTAGCATTTAAAACTTCATGCTTAATACCTTTCTTAGTCAATAAACTACTAATCAATTCACTTGTTTCAACGGCAACTGTACCAACAAGAATAGGTTGTCCTGTTTTATGTTTTTCTTCAATAATTTTAACAATAGAATTATACTTTCCTTTCATAGTTGGATATACTAAATCAGGATAATCAATCCGGGCTACTGGTTTATTAGTTGGAATAGTAATAACATACATATTATAAATATTTCGGAATTCTTCTTCTTCGGTTTTAGCCGTTCCAGTCATACCAGACAACTTTTTATACATTCTAAATAAATTCTGGAAAGTAATAGTTGCAACCGTTTTGGTTTCTTGATTAATTTTAACATTTTCTTTCGCTTCTACTGCTTGATGTAATCCATCACTCCATTGACGACCTTTCATAATACGACCAGTAAATGGGTCAACAATTAAAACTTCACCATCTTGAACTACATAATCAACATCTTTTTTCATAGAATAATTAGCCTTTAAGGCTTGATTAATATAGTGGACAAGTTCAGAATTATTAATATCATATAAATTATCAACATGAAAGAACTTTTCAGCCTTTTCATTTCCCTCATCAGTTAAAGTTACACCTTTTGTCTTTTCATCATAAAGATAATCATCATCATTTTTTAAACTTTTAACAAAATGGTCAGCATCAATATAAAGATTAGCACTTTTAAGTTCTCCTCCAGAAATAATTAAAGGTGTTCTAGCTTCATCAATTAAAATAGAGTCAACTTCATCAATAATGGCATAATTAAGACCTCTTAAAACACGGTTTTCTTTTCGTATCACCATATTATCTCTTAAATAATCAAAACCAAGTTCATTATTAGTTGTATAAGTAATATCACAAGCATATTGTTCTTTCTTTTCTTTTGGAGAAAGTTCTCTTTTATTAATTCCAACAGTTAAACCTAATCCCTCATAAATTGGTCCCATCCATTCAGCATTACGTGTTGTTAAATATTCATTAACCGTAACAACATGAACTCCATTTCCTTCAAGAGCATTCAAATAAGCCGGAAACGTTGTTACTAAAGTTTTTCCTTCACCTGTTTTAAGTTCAGCAATATTTCCATAATGAATAGCAATAGCACCTACTAATTGAACAAAGAAAGCTTTTTCTCCTAATTTTCGATAAGCCATTTCCCGAACCGTTGCATAGGCTTCTACTAAAATGTCATCAAGAGTTTCTCCTTTTGCTAATCTTTCTTTAAATTCATCTGTTTTCTTTCGTAAGTCATCATCACTTAATTTTTGATATTCAGAGTCTAAGGCTACAATTTCTGAGGCCATAGCATTAAATTTTTTTAATTCTTTATATTCATGGTCTAATAGTTTTTTAAGTATATTCATGTTTTCCTCCTAACTTTTATTCTATCAAAAAAGAAGCAAAATTGAAAGGTTTTGCTTACTTTATTCTTCTTCTATAACTCCATAACCACCATCACGGCGTTTATATACTAAGGCAATTTTTTTAATATCACTATCTTTATACATATAGAAATTATGTCCTAATAATTCCATTTGTAAAATTGCTTCTTCAAGATTCATAGGCTTAATTTCAATTTTCTTTCTTTTGATTTCTTTTTCTTCTTCTGGTAATTCAATAATATCATCAATATTAAATTCTTTAATTCCGGTTTTTTCCTTTTTCTTTAATTTAGTTTTATTCTTTCTAATCTGTCTTTCTAACTTACTAATAACAAGATCAACTGCTGAATAAAAATCTTCACTTTCTTCTTCAGCTCTTAAAATTAAAGTTTTAAGAGGTATCGTTACTTCAACTTTTTGAGTATAATTTCTAACTTTTACCATAACTGTTGCTTTAATTGAAGGATCTAAAGTATATTTTTCAAGTTTGGTTAACTTCTCCTTAACATACTCCTTCATTGCATCAGTTACTGTAGTCTTATCACTGCGAATTAAAATTTCCATAGCTCATCTCCTTTATATAAATATATAATATCACAAACTACAAAAAAAAACTATCGTTTACACGATAATTTCTGATTTTACTACTGAAACATTTAATGCTTGATATCCCTTAGATGTTTCTAAAAGATTAAATTCAACGTATTGACCTTCTTGCAATGTTTTGTAGCCATCCTGATTAATAGCTGAGTAATGAACAAAGATGTCTTCCTTATCCGTAAATTCAATAAAACCGTACCCCTTCTCATTATTAAACCATTTAACTCTACCTCTAACCACTTTATAATCTCTCCTTTTTTTCTTATTTTTTTGTTTGGTATCTACCAATCTGCTTTCACTCTTTTTGCGCGCACATTTATATTACCAAATTTTAAGTTTGTAAATACACATTTATTTTAAAAACGTTAAAAATTAATTTTTTTAGTATAAAAAGCACATTTTTCAAATAAAATATAACCAAAAACTATTAAAAAATAACCGTTTATTAAGTTTTTAATTTTAAAGTAACCACAAAATAATTATCAATAAGTTCATATTTATTATTTAACTCTGATATATTTTTTATTTTTTTAGAAATATCATATAATCCTAAACCATGTCCATATCCTTTAGTTGTATAACCTTTTTTATCAATTACATTTATATTTATTTTATCTTTATAAGTATTAGCTATTTTAAATATCAAATCTTTTTTCTCTTTATATAAAGTAAAACTTAATTCTTTTTCTTTAGAATGTTTACTAGCCGATATTGCATTATCAAAATATTCTCCTAATATTTCTAAGAAAACATTAAAAGTTCCTTGAAATATATTTATTTCAATATTTTGAATATCTTTAGATATAGAAATCGAGAGTTTTAATTTATTATTTTCAGCTTTTGATAATTTATAAAAAATTAAACAACTAATTGTTTTATCAGGAATATGATTTATTTCTTTAACCCATTTATATTTTTTAGTCTCATAATCTTCTAATAAATTATTTATATAATTATTTGCTTCTTTTGTATTTTTTTGTAAATAACCTTTAAGGGCTATTAAATTGTTTTTATACTTATGAATAGTTAAACTATATTTTTCAATAAGTTCCTTTGATGTATCTAAATAATTTTCTAATAAACAATTTTTATTAATTATTTGCTTATTAAAATAATATTGATGGAATGCTAAAACAATGGAAATAATATTAATAAAAAGAATAAGTAAATTTAAAATAAATATAGAAGTAATATGCCAATTATAAAGATAAATATCATAAATTAAAATACAGGTAATTAATAATATTAAACCTAGTAAAACTTTAAAAAATATTTTATTATTTTTACTTAATTTATCCAAAGTCTTTCTTTTTAAAATAACTACAATTAACATAAAAAATAATATTCCAACTAAAGAAATAAGTATAACTTGTAAACTACTTCTCATAATTACTAACTCCATCTAAAAGGCAAAGTTTTTCTAATTCTTTTCTTTTATCTCTTGAAAGACAACTAGTATATTTTTTACCAAAATAAATTGCTGGAAGGGAAGAGTCTATTTTGGTTACTTTAAAAATATTAACAATACAACTTCTATGAGTTTTAAAAAATCTTTTATCATTTTGTAATAAATCTTCTATTTTACTAATACTATTACGATATTTAAAACTATCATTTACAGTCTCTATATAAAGATAATCATCTATTTTATTCTTTTCGATAAATAAAATATCATTATAGGGTATTCTAACTAATTCACTATCTTGTTTAAATGATAAAAATCTATTACTATTAAAAATTTCATAGATTTCATAAAAACAACGTAAAAGACTATATTCTAAATCATCAAATTTTGAGATAAAATCAACCATTAAAAGTTTTTTATGAAAAGCATTTTCTACTAAATCTTGATGAACTGTTGCAATTATTATTTGATCGTTCATAGTTTTCTTTAAAGAACGAACTTCTCTTGCTAAATCAAGACCTGATTTTCCTTTTACTTCAATATCAAAAATATAAATATTTTGACCTGATAATTTTTTTATGAATTCCATTAAAGTATCACTATATTCTGAAAATTTATATATTTTATACTGGTCATCACTATTAGCCATAAATTTATGAATTACTGATTTGTATAAATTACAAAAATAATCATCATCTTCATAAATAATAAAATTAATCATAAAATATTATCCTCCTAAGAGTCGTACCCCTTTTTATTACTTTAAGCAAAGATATTGCGTAAGGAATTATAGCATACTAATAAATTAAAACACTAGTAATTTTATTGGACTTTTAAAGTCTCTAATTTTTTCTCTTTTAAAATTAAGTATTTGAAAAAAATATTTTTTAAAGGAAAATAAAAAAAACTATTTCTTTTAGTTTTTTTAATCGATTAAATATAAGTTATCAAGCATAATTCCAGTTCCCTCAGCAACACTTGTTAAAGGGCTTTCAGCAAGATAGATAGGAATTTGTAATTCATCTTCTAATAATTCTTTCAAACCAGCAATTAAAGAACCACCACCAGTTAGAATTGCTCCATTTTCAATAATATCGGCTGATAATTCTGGAGGAGTATCTTCAAGTACTACTTTAGCACCAGCTACTATTTTAAAGACATCTTCTTGTAAGGCTTCTTCTATTTCTAAACTGTTAATTGTAATAATACTAGGAAGTCCTGTTTCTAAATCGCGACCACGAACTTCTATTTCTTCATCTTGACTACTATTATAAACAGAACCTATTTCATGTTTAATATTCTGGGCTGTTTTATCACCAATTAATAAATGATATTTTTCTTTTATATAATCTTTTATATCATTATCAAAGACATTACCGGCTACTTTTAAAGATTTACTAACAACAATTCCGCCTAAAGATAAAATAGCAATATCGGTTGTTCCACCACCTATATCAATTACCATATTGCCATTTGGTTTACTAATATCAAGACCAACGCCAATTGCGGCTGCTTTAGGTTCTTCTTCAAGAAAAACTTTTTTAGCCCCTAATCTTTCGGCTGCTTCTCTGATAGCATTTTTTTCAACAGGGGTTGTATCAGCAGGGCAACAAATAATAATTCGTGGTTTTTTAAATAAACCTCGGGCCTTTACTTTATTAACAAAATAATCAAGCATTAACTCAGTTATTTCAAAATCAGCAATTACTCCATCTTTCATTGGTTTAATAGCCCTTACTTTAAAAGGTGTTTTTCCAAGCATATCTTGTGCTTCTACTCCAAAAGCAAGAGGTCTTTTTGTTTCCGTATCAATAGCAACAACACTAGGTTCATTTAAAACTATTCCTTGGCCTTTAACATAGATTAAGATATTTGCAGTTCCTAAATCAATTCCAATATCTTTCATAATTCACCTCAAATATATTATTCCCAAAATACATTTAATTATGAAAAAAATCAGGAGTTTCCTGATTATCTTTAAAAGCCTTTTGATATTCCTTGATTACTAGTTTGATTTCTTCTATATGCTTCATCTTCAGCCTGGTGTTTAGCACGAATAGCATCGTTTGCACACTTATTAATTGTCGTATCAATCTTAAGATAAGTTTCATAAAAAAGACTAGCATACGCTTCTGGTGTTAAAGTTTCTCGTAATTGTGCCATATAACCTTTAGTAGCTTCCATAACCATAGGATTTGGTTTTAATATTACTTCCATATAATGATCCATCATTCCCATTTTCTTCACCTCAGTTATATCATAACACAATAATCTTTTTTTGAATGCTTTTTTTTAAAATTTGACAGTTTTAAAGCAAAATTTATTTTCTTTTTTTAGCATTTTTTAATTTTTCATTTTTAATGATGCCATTTCTTAATAATAAAGTAAAAAGACACGTTTGAAGTTGTTAATTTTGTTATCCTTGTCATTTTTATCTTTAATTAAGTATTTCTTATATGAATTTTAAAACACATTTCCTATTATATAAAAAAAACTAAGTTTTCTTAGTTTTGATTTTGTAATTCACTTACCTTTTGACCAATTATTTTTAAAGGGTCAACATTTACTCCATTTTGATATATTTCTAAATGTAAATGATTACCAAGTGTTTCATTAATTTTATTAGTTCCACTTGTACCTATTTTCATACCTTGAGTTATAGTTTCTCCTTTTTGAACACTAATTTCTCCTAAACCGGCATAAGATGACACTAATTCGTTTTCATGTTTTACCTCAACAATTTTTCCTAGCAATTCATCTTCTCTTATATCAATAACAGTTCCATCTAAAATAGAAACTACTTCAAAATTTTCTGCATTTGTATAATCAATTCCTGTATTTGGCATATATGTATTATTATAATAAACAATTGACTCTTTTTGTCTATCTACATCATCTTCAAGATTGTAATAATATCTTGCTATTTTAACACTTTCTTCGACATAAGGATTACTAACAGTTACATCAACATTAATAACAGGAACAACATCTCCAAGAATAACTGATGATACATAATTAACATCTTTTAAAGACTCATTAGAGTCATCTTTAAGAATAAGACTTGTTGAATATAATCCCAAAATCAAAGCCAAAATTAAACAAATATATAAAACAGGAAAAACAAATGGTTTTACTTTCATAAACTTTCACCTCATTTAAAGTATTTCCTGTTAAAGCAATTTTATACAATTTTTTAAAATAATTTTAAATAAACAAAATCATAAATAAAATTAGATACTAAGTATATAATAGATAATAAAAGTAGAAAATAAGCAACTCGTGCTTTAGCAATTTGTCCTTTTTTAAAAATACCATTGATATTTAAACCATCCATTGCCCATACTGTTACAATCATTACCAAAACATAAATTACAAACTTAGTCATAATTAGCACTCTCTATTTTCTTTAATTTAGCAATTCTTCTTTTATGACGTTCTTCATTAGAAAAATTAGTATGAATAAAAACATCAACTATTTTTAAGGCTTCTTCTAAAGGAATATCTGCACTAAAAGAAACACAATTAGTATCATTATCTAATCTTGTATATTGGGCTTCCATAGCATTATTACATTTAGCACAGTAAACTCCTTTCATTTTATTTAAAGCAATTCCAATTCCTATGCCACTTCCACATATAGCAACACCAAAATCAAGAGTTTTGTCACTTATTTCTTTTCCTAAAATTTTAGCATAATCTGGATAATCACAAGATGTTTTTGAATTTGTACCACAATCAACAATTTCTTCTATATCATCTTTCGTTTTAAAATATTTTATTAAAGCCTCTTTTAATTCATAACCACGATGGTCTGCTGCAAAACCTAATTTTATTTTTTTCATATTATCACCATTTTTAATATAACACAAAATAAAAAAAAAGCAACATTTTAACGTTGCCAATTAGTCATAGTACCTTGTCCTTCGGTTAAAGACTCTGTATAAGGATCATATAATGCATAATATAAAACATCTTCCATAAAAATAGAGTCTAAATCTTTTTCATTTAATTCTTGTAAATTAATTGCTGGAATAGTTGATGGTTCAATATTACCATTAAAACAATCTCTTAAAAATTTATAAAATCTTTTCTTATCTTCCACAATAATCCCCCCTTTTTTGGTAGATAGATTATATCATAAATTATTAAAAAATGCAAATAAAAACAATGACTTTCATTTATCATTGCCTAAAATATACTTTTAACTTTTATTTTTATTTCTTTCAAATGTTGTTCTAAAAAATAATCCATTCTTGCTAAAGTTTCAATTTCTAAATGATAAGGTTCATAACATTCTAAAGGAAGATTATTTTTTAAAAAACTTATTGCCTTTTGAAGACTTTTCACAATATCTTTTACCTCAATATATCTTGCATCACTAGACATTTCCTTGTAATAACTACATACTCTTAAATAATAAGTTTGCCAGTTATCATAAGTAGATTTTTGCAAAAAAGTTCGTTCGTCTTCAGCAAATAAAGATTGCATTTCTAAAAGGTCTATCATTTAAACTCCAATTATTTACTTTTACCAATACGTAAAGATGTATCATAGCAAGGAACACTAGTTACTAAAACAGGCATATCCGTTGTATATCTTGTTTGAAAAGGATTAATTGTAGCATATCTTGCTTTAGCATTTAAGGCTTTACTTCTAGCAATCGCATCTCGAGCCATTTTTAAACATGTCAATTTTTGATTTAAATATTTTTGTTTATTATCCATAATATCACTCCTTCATTTTGATTAGTATAGCACTTTAAATAACTAAAAACAATTTAGTTGACAAAAAAAAGACACTATTCTGTGCCTTTTTCAAATCCATATTTTTTATTAAATTTATCAACACGTCCTGCTCTTGATGCTCTACTTTGTTTTCCTGTATAAAAAGGATGACATTTTGAACAAACTTCTACATTAATTTCAGGTCTTGTAGAAATTGTTTTAAAAGTTTCTCCACAAGCACAAGTAACGGTTGCTTCATAATTTTTAGGATGAATATCTTTTTTCATTTTCTCTCCTTTCGCCATGACAAAGTCATAGTAATAAACATTTCTCCAGTAGTATAACAGTTTTTCTCTTGAAAAGCAAGTATTTTCTACTAGTTAGAGTTTTATTTTTTCTACTAGTTAGAGTTTTATTTTTTTATAATACTTCTAATTTTAAATATCTTTTTCAATCTTATTTATTACCTCATTAGCTATTTTTAAATAACCTTGACTTGTTAAATGATAACTATTTTCATTAGGTAAATAACCCTTATCTTTAATAAGATTATAAATATCTATATAAGTTATTTTATACTTTTTGGCTAGATTAGAATATTTATCATTTATATATGCAAATATTTCATTTATTTCTTTATTAGTTTTATTATAAGGATTATAGTAACCAACTAAAACTATTTTACATTTGGCTAAAGATGTAAGTGAATTTAATAAATCATTCATATTATTAATCATTGTATCTAATTTAGGTTTAAGAGATAAAAAAGAGAGTTCTTCATCATCTAATATTTTTACTAATTCATCCATGCCTATTGCAAGAGTTACTAAATCGGCTTCTCTTAATTCTTTTCTTATATTATAAGTATTATCATTATATAGTATTTCTTTATTATCTTTTATATCATCTAATAGTTCTTGAATAGTATAACTATTTTTAGAATAATAGGAATTATATCTATGTAATAAATCATTATTTTCTAAATATGATTTTATATAATCATTATAACCAAAAGTTTTATTTCCATAAGAATTAATACCTTGATTAATAGAATCTCCAAGAGACATATAATCAATTAAGTTATTATCATTTACTTTATAAATAATAAAAGTTAAGAAAACAATTAACAAGAAAACCAAAACTTTTTTCATGATGCCTCCAAAAAAAAGATTAAAGATATTTTATTATATTTCTTTAATCTCTATTTTAGCACCTACATTTGTCAATTTTTCTACTATTTCCTCGTATCCTCTTAAAAGATGTTCAATATCTGTAATTGTTGTCTTACCATCAGCAATAAGAGCAGCAATTAAAAGGGAAGCACCGGCTCTTAAATCTGTTGCTTTAACATTTGAACCTTTTAATTTAGTTGGACCTAATATTTCTAAAGTTTGATTATTAATATGAATATTAGCACCCATTTTATTTAAATAAGGTATATTCATAAAACGATTTTCATAGATAGTCTCTTCAACATGACTTACTCCTTTTACTTGCGTTAATAAAGTTACAAAAGGTTGTTGTAAATCTGTTGGAAAACCAGGATATTGTAAAGTTTTTATATCCGTTGCTGTTAATTTATTTTGACTATCAATAATTAAATAATCGGAATATATTTCTAAATTAACACCCATTTCTTGAAGTTTATCTGTTAAAGACTTAATATGTAAAGGAACAATATTATCAATTTTTAAATAATTACCTAACAAGGCACCAATTATTGTATAAGTTCCGGCTTCAATTCTATCAGGTATAACATCATGATTACAACCATTCAATGTAGAAACTCCCGTTATTGTTATTTTACTTGTTCCATCCCCTTTTATTTTAGCCCCCATTTTCTTTAACATTAAAGCCAAATCCGTGATTTCTGGTTCACAAGCCGCATTTAAAATAGTTGTTTTTCCTTTGGCTAGAACACTTACTAAAATTGTATTAATAGTTGCACCTACACTTGGCATATCAAGTTCTATCGTTGTTCCTACTAACTCCTTAGCATCAATTGTAAACAAACAATCTTCTTCTTTAATCGTTGCTCCTAATAATTTAAAAGCCTTTAAAGTTTGATCAATTGGTCGTGAACCTATCTGACACCCACCAGGAAAATACATTTCCACATGTTTAAATCTAGCAAGTAAAACTGCCATAAAATAATAAGAAGCCCGAAGTTTATTAGATAATTTCTTAGGAATTTTTATATTTGTTAAATTCGTTGTATCAATCAAAATACTACCACTAGCACGTTTAACATCAACTTTTAAATAGGTTAAAGTTTGTTCTAAAACATCAATATCGGAAATATCAGGAACATTACATAAAGTCGTTACACCATCTGCTAATAAAGCCGCAGGAATTAAAGCAACCGAACTATTTTTAGCACCACTTATCCGAATACTACCAGTTAATTTTTGATTACCTATTACATTTAATACTTTCATTTAATCACCATTATATTTTATTTGTTTTAATTATTTATGTTAATTTTCATATCAATAGTATCTTTAAGAGCCTGAATACCACTTCCAATAACTTTTCTTGGGTCAATTACATCTTTATTTTCTTGTAAATATTTTTTTACACCTATACTCCAAGCCTCTTGTAAATCTGAATTTATATTTATTTTAGTTATTCCGGCTTCTTTACATTTCTTTAAAATTTCTATATCAAGTCCACTTCCACCATGTAATACTAAAGGTACTTCTAAATTAGTTGCCAAAGTTTCAATTAATTTATAATCAATATTTAACTTTCCATGATAAATACCATGAACTGTTCCAACGGCTGCGGCTACAGCATCTATTCCTGTTTCTTTTACAAAAGTTAAACAATCATTTAAATTAGTATTAGTTCCTTGACTAAGACCATTGGCATCTAGTTGACCCATTGAACCAATCTCAGCCTCTACAGAAACATTATTATTTTTAGCATAAGCAACTACTTCTTTTGTTTTTATAATATTTTCTTCCAGAGACTTTTTAGACATATCAATCATAACAGAATTAAAACCAGCATCGATTGCTTGAATACAACTTTCAACACTTGAACCATGATCTAAATGCAAACAAACATCGGTTTTTATTTCTAAATCACTAACTAAACTAAAACAAAGAGAGGCAACAACATTATAACCACCCATATATTTAATAGCACCTTCTGATACACCTAAAATTACAGGTACTTTCAATTTATCACATTCTTCAAGAATTGCTTTTGCCCATTCCAAATTATTTATATTAAAATGAAAGACTACCTGTTTATTTTTTTTAGCCTCTTGTAACATTTTTTTACTATTAACTAACATATATCTCACCCAAAAAAAGAATACTACAAAAAAGATGAAAAGTCAAAAAAAAAGCATTAAAAACATGCTCTTTTTTAGTAACTCTTTCCAAGTTCTTCTTCAATAGGAAGATTAAAGACTTCATTTCCAAAAGTCATATAATCATATTCTTTATCATTAAAGATAACTTTTGTATTACCTTGCATAATATAGAAAGCATAAGCAATTTCTCTTAAATCTTTTTTAGCAACGGAACTTAAATCACTTATTCTAACATCATACATTTGCCCATTTATAGAAAGAGAAAGAGGTTCATTATTAAGATAACATCTTAGTAATTGATAAATTGCAAACTTATTACATTCTTTGGCTCTATCTATATCATTATTTCTATATAATTGATAAACTACTTCATTTCTTAAATCAGAGAAATACTTAATAAATTCATAATCTACTCGATTATTAGTAAAGAAATTTTCAAAATAAATAAGATGGGCTTGATCAGGTAAAGGTTCTTCATCATATACATAATTAGAAAGTAAAGAAACTTCATAATCACTGATCTCTTCAGCCAAAAATTTAAAATCTAAATAACTACTATCATATAAAGTATCATTAATTTCAGCATTATCAGATAATAAATCATCAAAAGATAGAAGAGCATCTAAATCTTCCGTCATTAAACGTAAAACTAAAGTTGTATCACGAGGATTAACCATTTCAATAGGAAAATTAGTTGGAGCAGGATTATATGGTCTTGGAGTCATTGTTGGTTCAATAGTTGGTGTTATTACGGGAACAGCCGTTGGAGATGGCGTTTTTGTTACTATAGGAGTGGCTGTTGGTTTTTTTGTTGGAACTCTAGTTGGAGATAAAGTTCTAACAGGCTTTGCTGTTGGCTTCCTTGTTGAAACCGGAATTCTCGTTGCAGCAGGAACTGGTGTTGTTTCAGGTGTTGAAAAATGAAGTACATTTTCTGTTGCAAGGGGAGTAGGGGTAGGAGTTGGAAAATCAAAAGTAATTTCATTATTTGAAACTGGTTCTCTCGTTGGTACAACTTTTACAAATTTCTTACTATAAGATTTACAATAAACAAAACTTCCTACTGTTGCAATCATTCCAGCCATTATTAATGATAAAATTTTCTTATAATTTATATTACTTACAGTTGGAGTTGCTTCACCACTTGATTTTGGTTCCTTTTCAATTTCTCTATGCTCAACTTCCTTTATAAATCCATTAATTTTAAATAAGGCTAAATCACTAGGATTAGTTGCATCATATCCATAAGTATCACAAAAAGATACTATACATTCATTTATTTTTCTTAAATAACTACTTTCATCGGGAAAACTTGTTCTATTAATTCTTACAATTTTACCACTTGCATATTTAACTTCTAATTTATTATCAGCATCTTTTTCACCTTTATATTTCGTTAAAGATACAATAACATCTCCATTAACAACCTTAATTCGTTTATTTTCTTGAAATCTTCTAACTACTTCATCACTAGAACTTTCAGCATCTAAATCTAAACCTTCGATATCTTCGGGATAAGTTTTAATAAGTTCATTAACTAATCTTTCCCAATCCTTTTCAAAAGTACATTTTTCAATACTATATTCACGAAAAACTGCTATACCTAAAATTTTATCCGTATCATGTTCATCATAACAAAAAATAATATTTTTAATTTTATTCATACAAAAACTCCCTTTCTTTTTATGGGAGATATTATACAATAAAATCACTAAAAAGTCAAACTTAACTACTTTTATATTTATCTATTAAATCTTTAACAAAAAAACGATATTCAACATCTTTAGTATCTTCATTTCCTTCTAAAAGACAAAGAGGTGGAAAAAGAACACACCACCAATTATCACCGTTTCCTTTTCCTAAAGTTACCACCAATGACTCATACTCTCCCTCTTCATAAATTATTCCTTTATAAACTTTCCTTGGAAAATAATTTTTCCCAAAAGATAAATCATAGTTAGAATTTGTTTTATCATCAACTAAAATATTCAATTTATCTAAATTTTCATTAATTAAGTTTCTAGCCTCAGAAGAAGTTTTAGCATCTTTTAATAAATTATAAATCTCTTCTTCTAAATTCTTTCTTATTTCTTTTTTCTTTTCTATATCAATATCACTATTACTATTAGCAATTATCCTAATTCTAATTGCATCCGTTGGTATCATAATCTTCTCTTGTTTATTTTTTACTAAAACAACCACTATAAGGGCTATAATTATTAAAATAATTGTTTTCTTTTTCAAAAAAATCACCTTTCATATTCATAATGGGTGATTTCTTTCTTTTTATTCACTTAAATCAATATTTTTAAAAATAAATATCATTCTATCTTTTAAAGCCATATCTTTTTTAGTTATAACTTTAACATCTTTTAAATACTTATTAATTAATTTTAATACCTCTTCTTGTAAAGAAAAACCTATTTCAAAAGCAATTAAATACTTTTCATTCAAATACTTTTCACAAGTTGCAAGTATTCTTTCATAATAACTTAAACCATTATTATCCGAATATAAAGCAATACTTGGTTCATTATTTTTAACTAAATCATCTATTTCATCATCAATTGCAACATAAGGGGGATTAGAAATTAAAATATCAAACTTTGAATTAATATTAGAAAATAAGTCCGACTCTTTAATTTCAACATCAACATCTAGTTTTTCTTTATTAATCAAGGCAACATCTAAAGCATCTTTAGAAATATCACTTAAAGTTATATCTAAATTAGGATTTAATTTCTTTAAAGTTATACCAATACAACCAGTTCCAGTTCCTAAATCTAAAACTTTACTATTCGAAGAAAAATATTTTTTAATATATAAATCTGTATTATAAACTAATTCTTCTGTTTCAAATCTTGGTATTAAAACTCTTTTATCAACATAAAAATCAAAACCATAAAAATTAACATTTTTTAAAGCATATTGCAAAGGTTCTCCTTTTTTTAAACATTCTAAAAGGTCTTGATATTTTTTTACTATTTCTTCTTCAACATAATCGTTTAAATGAAGATTAATTTCTAAAGGGTTTAAATTTAAAAGAGTACCTAATAATAGTTTTACTTGGTCTTTATGAAGACTTTTATTACCTAAACATATAAGTTCTTCGATTTTCACTATTCACCTGCTAATTTTCTTTTAGCATCTTCCATAATAAGTGCTTCAATAATTTCATCTAAATCGCCTTCCATAACTCTATCAAGTTGTTTGGTTGTAAAGCCTATTCGATGATCAGTTACACGATTTTGGGGATAATTATAAGTTCTTATTTTCTCACTTCTATCTCCTGTTCCTATTTTACTTTTACGAATAGCACCTGTTTCTTCTTCTTCTTTTTTCATGATAGCATCATATACTCGACTTTTTAAAATTTGTAAGGCTCTTTCACGATTTTTTATTTGACTACGTTCATTTTGACACGTAACAACAATACCTGTTGGAATATGAGTCATGCGAACAGCACTATCAGTTGTATTTATATGTTGGCCTCCAGCACCACTACTACGATAAATATCTACTCTAATATCATTTTCATTAATTTCAACTTCAAAATCTTCGGCTTCTGGCATTACTAAAACGGTAGCCGTTGAAGTTTGAATACGGCCATTGGCTTCTGTTACAGGAACTCTTTGAACCCGGTGAGAACCACTTTCATATTTTAATTTAGAATAAGCATTTTTTCCTTTAACCATGAATTCAATTAAAGTATAACCACCACTAGCACCATCAATAGCATTTAAAACTTCTACTTGAAAGCCATTCTTTAAAGCATATTTTTCATACATTCTAAATAAGTCACCTGCAAAAATATTTCCTTCATCGCCTCCAGCTGCTCCTCTTATTTCCATTAAAACATTTTTAGCATCATTCTTATCCTTAGGAATTAATAACATTTCAAGTTCATTATCAAGACGAAGTTTTTCATTAGTTAAACGTTCTACTTCTTCACTTGCAAACTCTTGAAGTTCTTTATCTTTTAACATTTCTTTTGCTGCTTCTAAATCATCTAAAACTTGTTTATATTCTGTATAACAATTAACAATATCTTCAATATTAGCAAGTTCAATAGATAATTCCCGAGATTTCTTAATATCTTGTAAAACCTCTGGTTGCATCAACATTTCATTTATTTCATCATATCTTTTTTTAGTTAATTCTAATCTTTCAATCATTTTAGCCTCCTTTAAATATTAGATATTCAAGTAATGCTAACCTAAATCTTCTTCATCTAAAACTACTAAATCTGATAAGTCATCATCATCTCTTTCATCAAAATCATCGCTTCCTAGACCATCATCTGTATATTCATCATCATATTCATCTTCTAAAGAAGCATCATCATCTTTCATTTCTTCAAGTTCTACTTCTTCCTCTTCATCTTCATCAAGAGTTGCATCAACAATAATTTTATCAGAAGTATGTCTACTTCTTAAATCCCAAATTCCATCAATTAAGATAAATCTTTTATCAGTTGTTAAAGAAGTATAAAAATCTCCTATTTTATTTTCAATTGTAGTAGCAGGAAGTTCTAATATATTTACAATTTTCGTAAATAAATCCAAAGTATTAATTCCTTTTTTCTCATTACTTAAAATCATAAACGTAATGTCCTTATAAGATAAATTTTCAACTTCTTCTTTTTTGATCTCTTTCATAATTTAATTCCTCCATCAAAATTTAATCTATATAATTTCAATCATTAATTCAAATAAATTTTCATCTATTTTATATTTAACATAAAAATCTTTATCAGTATTTTTAAATTCTATAACTTTAATAGGAAAATCAATTTTAATATTACTTTCTTTAGAAAAGACATAACACTTTTTATTATAAAAATCAAATAATATCTCTTCTTCTTTAATAATTCTTTTTAAAGTATTTTTTTCTTTATTTAAAATCATTAAACAATCATTATCAAAAAACTTTATTTCTTTATTAATCAAAATTCCTTTTATATTGTATTCATTTTTTTGATTTATTAAACAATATTTAACTAACAAATTAACTTTTCCCATTTTTCACCACATGTTTTTAACACATATCAGCATGCATTATATCACAAATGAATGAATTTGAACACATATTTTTTCATTTTTTTGAAGATAATAAAAATAGGTGATAGAATGAAGTTTTTGAAAAAAATTACTAAATTAATGATTTTTCTTTTTTTTATAGGTATTTTTCTAATAGCCGGTGTTTATATTTATGCTAAAATGTTACCCAAAATTGATATTAATAAAACCGGTAGTTATTATTTATATGATACTAATAATGAAATATTTTTTCAAGGTAATGGTACAAGTGAATGGGCTAATTTAGAAGATATTAGTCCTTATGTAACACTTGCAACTATTAATATAGAAGATAAAGATTTTTATTCCCATCATGGATTTGATGTTTTAAGAATTATGAAGGCCATGTATGTTAATATTATGAATAAAGAATATAAACAAGGAGCATCAACTATAACTCAACAGTTTGCTAAGAATTTATATTTAGATTTTGATAAAACTTGGGAAAGAAAATTAAATGAAGTCTGGTATACAATTCAAATTGAAACGCATTATGAAAAGGATGATATTTTAGAAGGATACTTAAATTGTATTAACTATGGTCATGGTGTATATGGAATTGAAAATGCAAGTGAATTTTATTTTAATAAAAAAGCCAAAGATTTAACTTTAGCAGAAGCAAGTATGTTAGTTGGAATACCTAAATCACCCTCTAATTATTCTCCTCTTGTTAATCCAGAAATTGCTAAAGCAAGACAAAAATATATATTAAATACTTTACTAAAAAATAAAGTTATCAATGAACAAGAATATAATGAGGCCTTAAATCAAGAACTTACTTATTATGGTAAGAAAGATAAATTAAATCTCAATACTATTATGTATTATCAAGATGCTGTTATGGATGAATTAAAAAGTTTAGGTAGTCTTGTTGAAACTAATTTAAAAACAGGTGGCATTAAAATTTATACTAATTTAGATTTAAAGGCTCAAACTAGTTTAGAAGAAAGTATTAAAAATAATATAACTGATAATGATGAAATAGAAGCAAGTGGAATTATGCTTAATCCTGAAACGGGAGGAGTTATTGCTTTAGTAGGAGGAAGAGATTATAACAAATCGCAATTTAATAGAGCAATAAATTCCAAAAGGCAAGTTGGCTCAATTATGAAACCTTTTCTATATTATAATGCTTTAGAAAATGGTTTTACGGCTTCTACTTCCTTTTTATCTCAAGAAACAACTTTTACACTTGGAACTAATAATGTTTATACACCTCAAAATTATAATAATTTATATGCTAACAAAGCAATAAGTATGGCTGCAGCTCTCTCTTTTTCCGACAATATTTATGCTGTCAAAACACATTTATTCTTAGGAAGTGAAAATTTAGTTGATACAGCCAAACGGGTTGGCATAAAAACAAAACTTGAAGCCATTGCATCTCTTCCTCTTGGAACCGTAGAACTTAATCATTTAGAAATTACAAATGCTTATGCGACTTTAGCCAGTGAAGGTGTAAAACATGAACCTTTTTTCATCAAAAAAATAACGGATTTAAGTGGAAACGTTATCTATGAACATGCTGATACAGGTGAAGTTGTTTTAAATAAAAGTTTAACTTTCATTTTAAATGATTTACTAAAAGGTACTTATGACTATAACATGGTTGATTACACCTATCCAACTAATATTTCTATAGCATCTCTTTTAACTCATGACTACGGTATGAAATCAGGTTCTACTGATACTGATAACTGGATAATTGGTTTTAATAAAGACATTGTAACATCAATTTGGATAGGGTATGATGATAATAAAAGTATGACAGCTAGTGACTATAAATATTCCAAAAAAATCTGGGCAAATGCTGTTGAAAGTTATTTAAAAGATAAAGAAGTCTCGTGGTATGAAATACCTAGTAATGTAGTAGGCGTAATTGTTGATCCTATAACAGGAAATCTAGCAACTAATGACTCAAAAAATAAAAAAATTCTTTATTATATAAAAGGTTCGGAACCCGGAAATATCCAAGAAGTATTTGATACTTATGAAAACACAGAAGAAAACTTAGAAACAGGAGTAGGGGAAGAGGACAAAAAAAATGATGAAGTTAAAGAATAATTTCTACTTCGTCATTATTTTTTAATAAAAAGGCATTGGCATCATCTGTATCTAAATGCAATTCATAATAGGCTTCTTCACTATCTTTTAAATGAACATGTTCAATAATTCCACCTTTTTCACCCGGAATTTTAACACTTACTTCTTTAATTCCCTCTAAGTTCTTTAATTCCCGAATTTTCTTATCCACGTGAATATGTCTCGTTGCAATAATACCACATTCTTTAGTAACTTCTCCATAAGGTCCTACAATTGTTAAAAGTTCTGAATTTAAAACATCTCCAGAGTCACGAACAGGAGGATTAATTCCTAACTTATAAGAGTCTGTTTTACTAACTTCAACTTGTGTATATTTTCTAATTGGTCCTAAAACTCTTACATTTTCAATAGAACTTTTAGGAGTTTTAATAGTAACAAATAAATTACTAGCAAATTGTGTTGGTTGATTTAAATTTTTAACCACTTCCATTTTTGTATCTTTAAATAAAATATCATAATCTTCTTGATTTAAATGAACATGTCTATTACTTATTCCTACAGTTACTTTCATTTTCTTCTCCTTTAAATATACCTTTAACATATTTATATTATAACAAATTATATGTATTTTTAAAAGTTATTTTCATATAGTTTACTGGAGGTTTTTAATGAATAATTATACATATAATCCATATTTCAAAAGACAACAAGAAGAATTTTTACCAAATAGTCCTACTTATTATCCAACTCAAAGTTCAAGTGCACCTGGTGTTGGAAGTCAAGTAATAGATAATACTTATGCTGAAGAGTTATTAAATAAAAATATTGGTAAACATATAAAAGTTTATACATCTTTTTCAGACTCTATAGAATGGAAAGATAAAATATTTGAAGGAACACTTGAGGCTTGGGGACGAGACTTTTTCTTAATCAATGATAAAATGAATAATAAATGGTATATGGTCTGGGCACTTTATACGAATTTTATAGAGTTTAATGAAGACCTTAATCTTTAGATTGTAATTTTAAAAAAAATTTAGTATAATAATCTTGGTGATAATATGAATAATGTCATAATACTTATTGTATCAATTATTATATTACTTATCTTATTTATAATAATTTTTCTAACAATCGGGAAAAAGAAAATAAATGAATTACTAATACCACTTGATATTTCTAAAGATGAAATAAATAATTATTTAAAACAAAAATATAAACTCTATAAAGAAATAATCAATTTTATTAAAGATAATTTAAGTATTAAAGAAGATGCTTTTGAAAATTTTTTAAGTTTTAATCCTAAAGAATGTTTACAAACAGAACTAATTGATATATTAGATAAAACAACTTATGAAATAAATGAATATGTTGATAATTATGATGAATTATTAAAAAATAAAGATTTTTTAGATTTAAAAAGAAAACTTTATAAAGTCCAAGTTGGTCTTGAAGCAACTATTGATTATTATAATAACAAAATTTCTATTTACAATAAACTAAAAGAAAAATCCCCAACAAGTTTTGCAACGAAGTTCTTTATCTTTGATGAATATAATGATATTAAAAATGAAAAAGAAGAAATATCTAGATTAATTAATTTAAACTAGACATTTCTTTTTATTATTTTCATTATCTTTCATAAATTATTTTGCACTAATAATTACATTTTATTTAAACCTCTTTTCATAAAAATAATAATATTCACATTTTATTTTTTGCACCGATATTTATTGAAGTATTTTGTTTAAAAACGTATAATATATTTATAAAGTTGGTGATACGATTGAAATTAAATGAAATATTTGGTAACAATGTAAAATATTTTCGATATCGTAAAAAATATACACAAGAAAAAGTTGCTGAATTAACTGAAACAAGTGTAACTTACATAAGTCAACTTGAATTAGGACAACATACTCCATCTTTTGATAAGTTAGAATTACTTTCTAAAGCACTTGGTGTTGAACCTTTTGAATTTTATGTCAAAAGAGATTTTGTAAAATTACCGGCAAGAGTAGATATGGTTGATACTAGTGAATAACGAGCGTTTATTGTTATTCATTTTAATTATAAATTTTTCCAAATATAATTAATAGGGCATGTTGTTTATGTCTATTTTTTTGTCTAAAAAAGAAGTGACGAATTTTACTTCATCACCCCTTAATGTTTAAGAACCATTTAAACAAAATTAAGTTTTATTTTATTCAGATATTTTGATTTTTATTTTCTTAGTTTTAGAAGCATAACTTAATCTTAAATCTTCACCAGATACTTTAACTTCTACTTCGTATTCACCAGGAGTTGTATATTCTGATAAATCAACAGTTGCTGTAATCTTAGTTGTATCTAAATCATCAAGTAATTTTTTGCTTCCTTTAACTAATACTGTTATTTCACTATCAGCAGCACTTCCAGCCGATGCCTTTAAACCATTTGCTAAATTAATTGTTTGAATATGAACACCGGTTACTTCTTTTTGAGCCTCAGCCCCAATATTAACTTTAACGGTAACCGTTTTTTCACTCATATCACGAACACCACTTGGTTTTTCTAAATTAACATTAAATTCTTTATAAGCCGATAAATTACTAATATCTATCTTAACTGGTACATATTCAATATTTCGTAAACTATCTTCATCACCATAAATGGTTATATTACTTATACTTGTAGTTGTTGACTCAATAGCATATCCTAAAGCAATATCTCCAACTGGAACAACTCTAATTGGAACAACTTTACTAGTTGATGTTAAAGTTAAAGTTGCATCAACCGTTTCAGGTAATATCTCTACATCAACAATCTCACCATTATTATTATAAGCCAATAATTTATTTCCAGTAATTGTCGTTTCACCAACCGTTGGATCAACTAAGTTATCAATATCAATTAGGGCTTTAACATAAGCAACTTCTTCTAACTTTTTAGCAGAACCTTTAATAGTTACTTCAGTTTTACTTAATTTAATATTACTAATATCTAACTTACTATCTAAATTATTACGATGTAACACCTCAGCCGTAACTTCTCTCGTTGCACTTACTTTATCATAAACAATAACCGTTACAGTTGATGGGTCTAACTTATATTCAACTGATGATACACCTTGCCGATATTTTAAATTAACTCGATGCGTTCCAACAGATAACTCGCGTAAATCAACAGAAATTTCATCACTTCCTGATAATTGCTTAGCTAGATATATATCACTTCTTCTTCCTATTAAAATTACATCGACCGTTTCAGGTAATCCCTCAATAACATAAGCCTCTTCATTATAAATAGCATTTAAAGGTTGACTATATAAAATTTCTGCCGAACTATCAACCAAAGCATTAGAATTATTATCAACTATCCAAAATACTAAAAAGGCTAAAATCAAAGAAATTACAATAAGTGCTTGTTTATTAGCAAAAATACGTTCAAAAGTTTTATTATTTTGACTGAAAAAATTACTAATTCTAATAAAGACTTTCATAACTGGAGTAATTATTATTTTGTCAATTAATTTAAATATCTTTCCTAGGAAAAGACAAAATTTCTTAATTATTTTCTTCATAAATTTCCTCCTCGTTGTCTAAATTTGCTGGTTCTTCTTGGGCTTTTGGTCTTAATTCATCAATTAACATCATTCTAGCATCATCTAAAGATAAATTATAGAATAATTCACCTTTAACGGCTATAGAAATTCGCCCTGTTTCTTCTGATACAACAATACTTAAAGCATCTGTTTCTTCGGCTATACCAAGGGCAGCCCGATGTCTTGTTCCTAATCTTTTATTCAATTTTATATTATTACTAGTTGGGAAAACAGCCCCAGCACAACTAATTCGATTACCTTGAATTATAACGGCCCCATCATGAAGAGGGTTATTTGGAAAGAAAATAGAAATTAAAAGTTCACTAGTAAGGTCAGCATATAAACCTTTAGCCTTATCAATATAATCAGATAAACTTACATCTCTTTCTATTACAATTAAAGCCCCAATTCGAGCCTTACGACAATAATCAACTGCTTGAATTATCTCATAAACTAATTTCTCACGTTCATCTACGGTTAAAATCTTATGACGACCAAGTAATTGACTTCTACCTAATTGCTCTAAAGCCCCACGTATTTCTGGTTGAAAAATAATAATCAAAGCAAGAGGTCCCCATTCAATTACATATTCTAATATCCAACCAACCGTTGGTAAACCAATCCAATCACTTAACAATTTTATAATTACAATTACTAAAACACCTTTTATTAAAAGGGACATTTTAACATTATTTTTAAAGTTCTTTAAAATATAATAAAATATTACCCAAACAATAGCAATATCAGCAATATTCTTTACAATACTTAATATACTATCTAACGTCATATATTTCTCCTTTTATTCATATAATACTAGATAATTATAACAAAAAAAATGGCATTAGTAAATACCATTTATTCCCTAGAAAATAGAAAAGAAGAAGATATAAAATCTTCCATTTCCTTATTTAACTTCTACTTCGGCTCCTGCTTCTTCTAATTTAGCCTTAATTTCATTTGCTTCATCAACAGGAATATTTTCTTTTACAGCACCACCATTATCAGCAATGTCTTTAGACTCTTTTAATCCTAAACCTGTAATTTCTTTAATGATTTTAATAACATTAACTTTTGCTGCTCCTGCATTTACTAGATTAACAGTTACTGTACTTGGTCCTTCTGATGCAGCAGGTTCATTTCCTGCAACTGGTGCTGCTACTGCAACACTACTTGGGTCTACTCCAAATTCCTCTTTCATTGCATCTACTAGTTCTTTAATTTCTAATAGAC
>CANRGW010000002.1 GCA_947630205.1 uncultured Bacilli bacterium | reverse complement strand
TTTAGTTATAGACGGTCAAGTGAAAGTAGTAGTTTAATAGCAGGAGATATCTATATGCATTATAAAGGACAAAATACCGGAATAAATATAGATAATGCTGTACCAAGTGAAACTTATGACGAAGATGAATATTTTGAATTCACAATTGAAGGAAAAAATACCTATACAGAAAAAGATATTTGGTATGAAATAGACTTAGTATATGGAGATGAACCAGAAGGACGTAATACTAGAATAAGAGATGTTTTATTAAAGTTTACACTATTTGAAAAAGTAGGAGACGATGGGGTTGAAACAAAAGTATTAGATGGAGTAAGTTATGATGAAATAAACAATAAAAGAATTTGGGTAAACAAAATCAATAAAAATACAACAGAAGAAACTAAAATAACATATAAACTATATATGTGGATAAGTAATGATACAGTAATAGGAGATAATGGTAATTATACATCAACCGAATGGAATGAAAATGTATATGCGAGTGTAAAAGTAAACGTCAAAGGTGATTTTAATGAAAAAACAAAAGAACCGCCAGCTGGAACGATGATAACCAAAATATTAAGTAAAGCGGATACAAATGAAAAAGAAATAATTGCTTTAGATGTAACAGATAAAAATAATGTAACAAAATGTGATAGTGTAGAAACATGTAGAGGAAAAAAAGTAGAATACAGATATTCAGGACCAGAAGTAAATAATTATATATATTTAAAAGATAATAATAATTCTAACGAATTATGGAGGATAATAGGAATATTTGAAGATGATGAAGTAGGAGAATACATAAAGATAGTGAGAGATGACTTATTACCAACAGAAAAAATGCCAGAATATTATACAGCAAATGGACAAAAATATAAAATTAAAACACTTGAATATAAGTTAAATGCTGTATCATATTTGAATAGATTTGAACCAAGTTCAAGCAGTGAAAAAAACAATTGGCCAGATGCTGGATTGCAATATTGGTTAAATACAGAAGATGACGATACAGAAGGAAATAAAAATTATTTAAGTTATTTATCAGGAGACGTAAGAGACCAACTAGTATCAGTAAAACATTATTTAGGAACAGTGCATACATTTAGTACTCCATATGATACACCAAAGCAAGCATATGCGCATGAAAGAGATGTCGAAAGTTGTGACGGAAAAGGAAGTTCAAGTGATCCTAAGGAGGAAAGTTCAGGATGTCATGTATGGGCTGGAAATGATGCAACATGGTCTGGAAAGGTAAGTTTAATGTATCCGAGTGATTATGGATTTAGTGCAAGCGAAAGTAATTGGACAACGTCATTATATGCAGATAGTGGAACAGGATTCGAAGATGTAGAAGTAAATGGGACATCATGGATGTTTAGTATTATGACAACAGCAAAAAACACTAGTTCGTGGTTGCTTTCCTCTTCATCTTACGATTCTAACTATGTGACTTACTGGTATACTGCCGGCAGCGTAGCCAACGCTAGCGTTTATAGTGACTACGGCGGCGTTCGCCCAGTCCTTAATCTATCTACATCGACATCATATGTTAAAGGTGACGGAACCGTTGAAAGACCATATGAAATATTTTCAGAATAAATAAAAGTGTAAACTTCACAAAAAAAACACATATCCCTCATTTTAAAATCATAAATGAATACTATAATTAATAACATGAAAGGAGGGATACAATCGAGATTAAAATTATAGGAAGTAATTCCCAAGATGGGATAAAAGTAAAAAAACAAATTAAAAATATTGCTAAAAAACAAAAACTTGATATTAATATATTAGAAATAAATGATAAAAATAATATAAGAAAATATAAAGTATTACAAACTCCTACCTTAGTTATAAATGATGAAATTAAATATGATATAGAAAAAATGGATTATAATATTTTAAAACGGTTAATCATATTTTGTTCATTAATATAATTTGCTATCAGAAATAAATTCTGATAGTTTTTTATAAAAAATAAAATAAAGCAATACAATGTAATGTTGACAAATACATTAAAAAAAGTATAATCAAAATTGAAATGAGGGATAAGATGACATCTTTAAATATAAATGTTCGTGTTGATGCGAATGATAAAAAAAGTTTTGAACAATTCTGTACTGGTATTGGAATGGATGTATCTACGGTTATCAATATGTTTATAAAAGAAGTTTTAAGGGAACAAAAATTAACTTTTAAAGTTAGAACAAACGATTTTGCGGCAATAATTTCTAAGGAATTAAAAGAAGCAGAATTAGAAATGGATAATACTTCTAAAATATACTCTAAAGATGAAGTTTTAGAAAGTATGAATAACATTATAGGTTAATTTTATTTATCTATTGCAAAAATGTTTGTTGGAATATTTAGATTATATTTTAATTGCTATTGGAATTTATTTCTGATAGTTTTTTTAGTATATTAGTATCAAGTTAATTGTATATTTTAAAAAAGTAAGATATAATTAAATTGTAATAAAGGAGAAGTATATGGGTAAAGTAGATGTTGTTCTTGGAAGTTTTTATGGAGATGAAGGAAAGGGGAAAATTATTGATTATTTAGGTGGTAAGGCTGATGTTGCTTTAAGAGCAACTGGTGGTAATAATGCTGGACATTCTATTGAAGTTGACTCAGAAAAATATGTTTTTCATTTAATTCCATCGGGTATTTTAAATAAAGGTACGCTTGCTATTATTGGTAATGGTGTTGTAATTGACCCTAAAGTTTTAATTGAAGAAATTAATTCTTTAAAATCTAAAGGTAAAGATGTTTCAAATTTAAGAATTAGTACAAAAGCACATGTTATTTTTCCTTATCATATTGAAATGGATAAAATGTTGGAAGAAAATCGTGGTTCTAAAAAAATTGGAACAACAGTAAGAGGAATTGGACCTTGTTATTGTGATAAATACGAAAGATGTGGAATTCGTATTGAAGATTTGTATTCTTCTCATTTTAAAGATTTATTAACTAGAAATGTTGAAAATAAAAATAAAATTTTTGCCATTAATAATTATCCACAATTAGATGTGGATAAAATATATTCTGAGTATTTGGAATATTCTAAAATTATTAAAGAATATGTATGTGATACAACGGTTTTAATTCATAAATTACTAAAAGAGGATAAAAAAATTATTTGTGAAGGTGCTCAGGCAACTTTACTTGATATTGATTTTGGAAGTTATCCTTATGTTACAAGTAGTAATCCAACAATTGGAGGAATTATTACAGGAAGTGGTATAAATGCTCATGATATAGGTGAAGTTTATGGTGTTATGAAAGCCTATTCATCAAGAGTAGGAGCAGGTCCTTATGTTACAGAACAAGATAATGAAATAGGTGATAAAATAAGGGAATTAGGTCATGAATACGGAGCAACTACTAAACGTCCAAGAAGATGTGGGTATTTAGATTTAGTAGCCCTTAAATATGCCGTTTTAGTAAATGGAATTACGGCTTTATGTATTAATCATTTAGATACAATTGGCAAACTTGATAAAATTAAACTTTGTGTTGCCTATGAACGAGATGGTAAAAAAACAGAAGAATTTACAACTAATGAAGATGAATTATTAAGAAGTACAGCCGTATATGAAGAATTTAAAGGTAATTTTGGTGATATAAGTAAAATAAGAAAACGTTGTGATTTACCAAAAAATGCTCTTAAATATATAGAAAGAATTGAAGAATATGTAGGTGTTCCTATTAAATTTATTGGTGTAGGTGCTAAAAGAGAAGAAATGATTTGTGAGGTGGAATAATGAAAAAATTATTAGTAGTTTTGGTTTTAATATTTGTTGTCTGTGGTTGTACCGTTGTTCGGGAAAATCCCAAAGTTGAACTTTTAAGTGGTAAGGTAAATGTTCAAATTAATGTTGCTGATTATGGTTCAATTAAATTAGAATTAGATGCCGATACTGCACCTATTACAGTTACTAATTTTGTTAATTTAGCTCAAGAAGGTTTTTATAATGGTTTAACTTTTCATAGAGTAATTAAAGATTTTATGATACAAGGTGGAGATCCTAATCATGATGGAACAGGTGGATCTGGTAAAACTATTAAAGGTGAATTTAAAAATAATGGAGTAGAAAATAATATAAGTCATGTAAGAGGTGTTATTTCCATGGCGCGTTCTAATCAAAACGATAGTGCTAGTAGTCAATTTTTTATAGTTCATCAAGACTCCCCACATTTAGACGGTGATTATGCGGCTTTTGGTCATGTAACAGAAGGAATGGATGTTGTTGATAAAATAGCAAATGCAGATTTAAATTTTGTTAACGATGATGGTTTAGTTGATTTTACTTCTCAACCAATTATAACAAGTATTCTAGTTCTTAATTAAATAATTTAAGTGAAAAGTTTTTAAATATAAAGACTTTTTCTTTTCAAATAGTTAAAAAAATTGTAAAATAAACTTTAAGGATGTGATGATGATGCCAGAGTTACCAGAAGTAGAAACAGTAAGAAATGTTTTAAAAAAAGAACTTTTAGGTTTAAAAATAAAAAAAGTAGAAGTATTTTATCCACCAATTGTCAAAACAGATTTAAAATCTTTTTGTAAGAATTTAGTTGATGAAGAATTTAAAGATATTGAACGTTATGGAAAATGGTTAGTTTTAAAGACTACTAATTATGCTTTAGTTAGTCATTTAAGGATGGAAGGAAAATATTATTATACTGATGAAAGAGCAAGAGAAAAACACGAACACGTTATTTTTCATCTTAGCAATGGTAAAGTTTTAATATATAAAGATGTTCGAAAATTTGGAGTTATGTATTTAGTAAAAAAAGACAAACTATTTATAGATACACCTCTTGCTAGTCTTGGCTTGGAACCTTTTTCGAAAGATATAAATGCTAATTATTTAATAGAAAAATTAAAATTAAAAAAAATGCCAATTAAAACAGCCCTTTTAGACCAAGAAATAATGGCTGGACTTGGAAATATCTATGTTGATGAGGTGTTATTTAAAAGTAAAATTTCTCCCTTTAAAAAGGCTAATACTTTAACTAAATCTGAATGTGATGCGATTATTGATAATTCTAGAATTATTTTACAAGAAGCAATAAAATGTGGAGGAACAACTATTAGAAGTTATACATCTAGTCTAGGAGTTACAGGTACTTATCAGGATAAATTACTTGTTCATACTAAAAAAACTTGTCAAGTTTGTAATAGTCCTATCTTAGTTGCTAAAATAGGAGGACGTAGTACTTATTATTGTCAAAAATGTCAAAAGGTGCTAGATGAGTAGAGTAATTGGAAATATAAGTAGAACAATTTTTAAATCTGATAATGATTACTATGTTTTAATTTTTAGAGTAAAGGATAATGATGTTGATCCCTCTTATAATAATAAATCTATTACAATTACAGGTTATTTCTATGATATTGATGATAATTTTGATTTATCGTTAACCGGAGAATTTTCTAATCATCCAAAGTATGGAGAACAATTTAGTGTTTCTAGTTATCAAAAGATTATTCCTGAAGATAAAAATAGTATTGTTTCTTTTTTATCAAGTGGATTATTTAAAGGAATAGGTGAAACCAAGGCTTTAAAAATTTATGAAAAATTTGGAGACGATGCTATTAATTTAATAAAAAAAGATCCTAGTATTTTAACGCAAATTAAAACTTTAACTGAAAAAAATATTGTAACTTTAAAAACTAAATTGGAAGAATTAGACCAAAGTACTGATACCCTTTTAAATTTAACTGAATTAGGTTTTACTGCTCAAGATGCTACTATGATTTATAAAAATTATAAAGAACAAACTATTCCTACGGTTAATAATGATTTATATACTATTTTTTATGATTTAGATAAAATTACTTTTTTAAAAATAGATAGAATTGCTCTTAAGAATGGTATTTCTAAAAAAGATGAAAGAAGAATTAAGGCTGGTATTATTTATGCTATGAAAACACTGGCTAATGAAAGAGGAGATACTTATTCTTTAAAAGAAGAAATATTTGCTTATTTAAGAATAGTTATTAATTATGAACCGAGCATTGATTTATTTGAAAAGTGTTTAGATGATTTACTTAAAAGTTTAAAAATTATAAAATTAGATGAAAAATATCAATTAATTTCTTATTATGAAGCAGATAATAATATTGTAAAAAGATTAACTTATTTAAATAATAAAGAAGATTTAGATTATAAAAAAGATTATTTAGATAAAAAGATTTTAGAATATGAAAAAGAAAGTGATATTCTTTATGATGATATGCAAAAACATGCTATTAAAAATGCTTTTTTAAAAAATATTTTGATTATAACAGGTGGACCAGGAACAGGAAAAACAACGATTATTAAATCAATTGTTGCAATGTATAAAGATATTTTTAATTTAAAACTTGGAAGTTCTTTTGATGAAGAAGTTGTACTTTTAGCACCAACAGGAAGAGCGGCTAAGAGAATTATGGAAGCAACTTTATATAAAGCAAGTACTATTCATAGATTTTTAAAATGGAATAAAGATACAAATAAATTTCAAGTTAATGAACATAATAAAAGTAAGGCTAAGTTAGTTATAATAGATGAATTTAGTATGGTTGATACTTTACTTTTTAGTTCACTTTTAAATGGATTAAGATATGATACAAGAATTATTTTAGTTGGTGATGCTAATCAGTTACCTAGTGTTGCTCCTGGTGAACTTTTAAAAGATTTAATGCATACGGAACTTTTTCCTTTTATAGAATTAAAAAAATTATATAGACAAAAGGGAGACTCGAATATTATTAATTTGGCTTATGATATTAATAATGGAGAAGTTCATAAATCGTTATTTAATAAAAATACGGATTTATTATTTTATGAAGCAGATAGTCTTGATTTAAAAGAAAAACTAGTTATGATTGCTAAAGAATATCAAGATTTACCTTATCATGATTTTCAAATTATGGCACCTATGTATAAAACTTTAAATGGCATTGATAATTTAAATACTATTATGCAAAATATATTTAATCCTAAAAGTAAAAATAAAAAAGAAATAGTTATTTATGATGTTTTATATCGAGAAGGTGATAAAGTTTTACAATTAATGAATATGCCTGATGATAATGTTTATAATGGTGATATTGGAACAATTGTTGAAATTGATAATTTAAAACATGAAGTTACTATTGATTATGATAGTAATCTTGTGGTATTTAATAAAAGTAATTTTAATAATTTTACTTTAGGATATGTAATTAGTATTCATAAGTCTCAAGGAAGTGAATTTAAGACAGTTATTATTCCTATTTTAAAAGAATATGGTAGAATGCTTTATAGAAAACTTATTTATACAGGAGTTACCAGGAGTAAGCAAAAACTTATTTTAATTGGAGAATTAAGTGCTTATCAAAGAGGTGTTTTAAATAATCGGAATATGATTAGAAAGACAAATTTAGAAGAAAAAATAAAAAATCGTTATTTAGAGAATAAAATTTAAAATAAAATCCATACTATATTTGGTATCAATAATGATATCAATCATATTTTTAGTAGGTGATAAAATGAAATGTATGAAAAAAGGAATGGTAATTGGACTAACATCTGCTACTATGTTAGGAGCAGGATTTTTGATTTATAATTATGTGCTTAGTCCTAGAACAAAACGTAAAATGATGTCTTTAGAAGAAGACATGTGTGAAGACTTTGAAAATATGATTTAAGGAAATAGAAAGATTTATTCTTTCTATTTTTTATACGATTTATTCTTCTTTTTACTTAAAAAACTTTTAAAATGTTAAAAAGTTCTGTATAATTAAAATAGGAGGTTATATGTTTAATATAGGAATAAATAATAATAAACTAAATTATGAAATTGATTATAAAGGAGTTAATAATTTAAGAGGATTAGCAATTGATATGATAGATAATGCTAAGTCAGGACATCCAGGTATTTGTTTAGGGGCTGCTAGTATTGTTTATACACTTTTTAAAAGACATATGAATATTGATTTAAATAATTTAGATTTTGTAAATCGCGATAGGTTTGTTTTTTCAGCAGGTCATGGGGTTCCGCTTTTTTATGGAATACTTTATATGCTTGGTTTATTAGAACTTGATGATTTAAAAAAATTAAGACAAATAAATTCTTTAACGCCAGGGCATCCTGAATATAAAGTAACGCCACTTGTTGAAATGTCAACAGGCCCTTTAGGACAAGGAGTAGCAACAAGCGTTGGAATGGCTTTAGGAAATGCTCATTTAAATAAAAAAACTAATGGATTGATTGATAATTATACTTATGTTTTATGTGGTGATGGTGAATTAGAAGAGGGTATAACTTATGAAGCATTAGCCTTAGCCGGAAATTTAAAACTTAATAAGTTGATTGTTTTATATGATAGTAATGGAGTAACTTTAGATAATGATTTAAAGGCTAGTAGTAGAGAAGATATAAAAAAACGTTTTGAAAGTATTAATTTTAATGTTATAGAAACGAGTAATGACGTTAAAGATATTGATGAAGCTATAACTTTAGCTAAAAATAGTAATTTACCTAGTATCATTATAGTCAAAACAATTATAGGAGAATTTTCTAAAAATGCTGGAACTAATCTTGTTCATGGAAAACCATTAGATGCTGAAGACATTGCGAATGTTAAAGAAAAATTAGGTTTACATGATGCTCCTTTTACTGTTAATGCAGAAGTTTGTGATGATTTTTTGAAAACAGTTCAAGAAAGAGGAAAACTTTATGTTGAAGAATGGCAAAAGAAATATGAAAAAACTAGTGATAAGACTTTAATTAATAAAATAATAAATAAAGAAAATACTTATTCTTTAACTAGTATTGATATTGAATATCAAAATAAGTCTTTAAGAGATTTAGGAGGAGAAATATTAAATCATATTGCTAATGAATTTGACTTATTAATAGGTGGAAGTGCTGATTTATCATCATCTTGTAAAACAAATTTAAATAATTTTGCTCCTTTTACAATGGATACTTATGAGGGAAGAAATATATATTTTGGAATTAGAGAACATGCTATGGGAGCGATTTTAAATGGTTTATCTTTAGTTGGTTTAAGACCTTTTGGTAGTACTTTTTTAACTTTTTCTGATTATATGAAACCATCTATTAGAATGTCTGCTCTTATGAATTTACCAGTTTTATATATTTATACTCATGACTCGATTACGGTTGGTGAAGATGGACCAACTCATCAACCAATTGAACAATTAATTTCCCTTGATACAATTCCTAATTTAAAAGTTTATAGACCATTTGATTTAAATGAATTAATAGGTTGTTATTTAGAAATTATGGAAAATAAAAATCCGGCTGTTTTAGTTTTACCAAGAGATAATAAAAATATTTCTAAAGATACTAAAACAAGTGGAGTAAAAGAGGGAATTTATGAAGTTATTTCTAATGAAACGGATGATTATGTTAATTTAATTGCTAATGGTGAAGAATTAGGTTTAGTTATTGAATTAAGTAATAATCTTCGGGAAATTAATGTTGATACAAGAGTTTTAAGTGTTCCTTGTTTTAAAAATATTAAAGAAAATGTTTTAGAAAAACTTCGAAAAGAAAGAAGTATTGCAATTACTTATGCATCTCCTAATTATTATTATTCAATTACTCGTGAAGTTATAGGTATTTCTAGTTTTGGAGTATCAGGAAATAAAGAACAAATTTTAGAACATTTTGGTTTTACGGTTAAGGATTTGGAAAGTAAAATATTGGAACGTTTAAATAAATAATTTTGTTAATAATAGTATTGTAGTTTATTTTAAAAGGAGTTGAGATTATGAATTTTAAAAGACGACTACTAATATTTTTATTAACATTTTTTATACTTCCTCTTAACACTTTAGCCTTATCTAAATATCTAGTACCTGGTGGTATGAACATTGGGATTAATATCAAAAATGATGGTATTTTAGTAGTAGGTTTTTATGAGACTTTAAATAAACCAAGTGATTTAAAAGTTGGTGATATGATTATATCTATTAATGATAATGAAGTTTCTTCCATTAATGATATGTTAAAATTAATTGATACATCAAGTAATGAAGTATCTTTAGAAATTGGTTATAAAAGAAATGGTGTTTTAAAAACAACGAATTTAAAATTACAAAAAGATACGGATGGAATTTTTAAAACTGGTTTATATGTTAAAGATAGTGTAACAGGAATAGGAACTTTAACTTTTATTGAGCCTGAAACTAATAAATATGGGGCTTTAGGACATCCTATTACTGATAGTAAGACAAATATTAAATTTGAAATAAAAGATGGTAAAATTTTCAAGTCAGATGTTTTGTCTATTGATAAAAGTCGAGATGGTTCAACAGGTGAAAAAAATGCTAAATTTTACTTTGATACTATCTATGGAACAATTGAGCAAAACGAGGAAACTGGTATATATGGTACTTATAGTGATGACTATGACTCCAAAAATCTAGTTGAAGTTGCGGAAATTGATGATATTAAAATAGGTAATGCTTATATTAGAACAACTTTGGAAGATAATAAAGTTGAAAATTTCAATATTGAAGTTTTAAGTGTTGATAAAGAAAGTGATACAAAAAATATTTTATTTAAAATAACTGATAAAAGATTATTGGCTGAAACTGGGGGAATTGTTAAAGGAATGAGTGGTTCTCCCATTATTCAAAATAATAAAATAATAGGGGCTGTAACTCATACAGTTATAAGTGATAATACTAAAGGTTATGGAATTAGTATAATAAAAATGTTAGAAAGTATTGAATAGGAAGAAATTCCTATTTTTTTAGTTATAAAGTGATTTTATAATTTGACAAAATAAAGGGTTTAAGTTAAATTTATATTAAGGGTAGGTGACAATATGAAAAGAAGAAAAAGTAAAAAAAATAATTTGCTTTTAGAATTAATTTTTATAGTTTTAGCACTTGTTGCTTGTTTTTTTCATCAAGAAATTAATAATTTTTTAATAAAAATATTTCCGGAAAAGTCTTATTCTTTAGAAGAAATTCCTGAGTATTCTAATAAACCTTATGTAGTTATTAATAATAATGAACCAAATTTTTCAGAAGCCGATTTGCATAGAGAAAGTTTTGAATATTATAGTAATTTAGATATTTTAGGACGGGCTGGTGCTGCTTTTGCTAAGATAGGAAAGGAATTAATGCCAACAACGGAAAGAGAAGGAATTGGGATGATTAAACCAAGTGGTTGGCACACCGTTAAATATGATATTGTTGATGGTAAATATTTGTATAATCGCTGTCACTTGATAGGTTATCAATTAACAGGAGAAAATGCTAATGAGAAAAATTTAATTACTTGTACAAGATATATGAATACGGGGGCTATGCTTGATTTTGAAAATAAAGTAGCAAATTATATAAAGGAAACTAATAATCATGTTTTATATAGAGTAACTCCTAATTATAAAGAGGGGAATTTATTAGCCAGTGGTGTACAAATGGAAGGATTATCCGTTGAAGATAATGGTAAAGGTATAAAGTTTAATGTTTTTGTTTATAATGTTCAAAAAGGTATTACAATTGATTATGCAACAGGAGAAAGTAAACTAAGTTGATAATAATTTTTATTTAATAAGGTGTAATAAAAAAGTTGGGATTTATCTAAAAAAGGATAAGTCTTTTTGATTTGCTAAAAAAATGTGTATATTCATTAGTTTATATGCAAGTTTAATTTTTCTATATTTTTCTTTTTATATTAAAATACCCTAAAAAGCCCAAAGTAATAAATTAGGGGTTGCTATTTATTTTTAAAATTGGACGAAAAGTCATTGCATTTAAGATAAAAGTAATATATAATTAAATTAAGATAGGAAGGCTAACACAGTATATGTGTCAAATAATTGTCAACCTGGAAAGGAGGCGCTTATAGTTTAGCATCTTAGATTTTAATATTTTAAAATAAAAGTATTTAGAAAAGGAGTTTGTAATGAATAATCAAAATAATAATAATAATGATATTTATAGTAGTTATCAAGAAAATGATAATCAAAATCAGTCTCTTAATAACCAACAAACAAATACTGATCAATCTTATCTTGTTAATAATACAAATGAAAAACCAAAAAATCAAAAGTTTTATAAGATTTTAATGGTTGTTAGTTTGATTGCTATTATTGGCGGAATAGGTGGATTTACTTTAGTATATACAGGAGTTATTAAATTTAATCATGTTGCTCCAGAGTCTATACTATTAAATGTTGGAAGTATTGGAGTTAAAAAGGGACGGGAATTTCAATATGATTATCAAGTTTATCCTGAGTCATCAACTGCTAAAAATGTTTACTATGAAAGTAGTAATCCTGAAATAGCAGAAGTAAATTCGATTACAGGATATGTTGACCCTAAGAAAGAGGGAACTGTTAATATAACGGTTAAATCTAGTGAAGATGACCATGTTATTGAAAAAAGTGTTTTAACAGTTACTGATAGTAAAGTTCCAGCTACTTCTTTAAAATTAAGTAGTGAAAAAATCGTTTTTGATTTAAGTAATAAGAGTAAATCTCAACTTTTAAAAGTGTCACTTGAACCATACGATGCAACAAATCAAGATATTGTTTTTTCATCTAGTGATGAGGGAGTTGCAATCGTTGATCCATCTGGAAAAGTTTTCCCAATTGGGTTTGGTATGGCAACTATTACAGCAAGAACAAAAGAGGGCAATGCAAGTGCTCAATGTGAAGTAATTGTTACCGATAGTGAAAATAAAAAAGTTTATTTCGATTTACCTGATAAAACTAAAATAGTATTCCCATATTCTATTCAATTAGATGCAAGTTATTTAAGATTAAAATATGGAGAAACAAGAAAAGTTGGATTTATTTTGCTTCCACCTGATGTAACCGAAGATGTTGTAACTTGGATTTCTTCTGATCCATCTGTTGCAACGGTAAATGATGGTTTAGTTCAAGGTGTTGCAATTGGAAAAACAACTATTACAGCAAGAACCGTTAATGACTTAGTTGCAACTGTAACTGTTGATGTAACGGATGAAGAAGTTGCTGCTACGAAAGTTAGTTTTGCTGATGATTTCTATGAATTAGAAATTGGTGATATGAAGAGTTTAGCACCAAGATATGATGAAATGGCAACCGTTACTAATTTTAGTTGGAGTAGTGATAATCCTGTTGTTGCTAATGTTGATAATCTAGGTAATGTAACGGCTTTAAGTGCTGGTGAAGCAACAATTACGGTTCGTACTCAAAATGGTGCTAGTGCTAGTGTTAAAATATCTGTTTTAAAAGGTGAACCTTTACCAACAGCAATAAGTTTAGAAGAGTCTGAATTTAATATGGAAGTTGGTGAAACTAGAAATGTAAATGCTGAGGGAAATACAGGAAATAATAATTTCATTTATCAAAGTAGTAATGAAGCCGTTGCTAAAGTTAATGACCGTGGAGAAGTTACTGGAACTGGTGTTGGTGATGCAATTATTTATGCTAAAACCGTTAATGGTTTAAGTTCAGAACTTAATGCAAAAGTTATTGCTGCTCTTGCTAATAATGTTGAAATAGATACTCCTAATGGAACAACTGTTAAAGTTGGTGATACTTTAGAGTTAGTAGGTGAAGTTTTCCCAGCGAATGCTATTGATAAAACTTTAACTTGGAAATCAAGTGATGAAAAAGTTTTAACAGTTGTAAATGGTTCAGTTAAAGGTGTTTCTGTTGGAAAAGCAACTGTAACGGCTGAACTTAGTGATGGTAAAAATGATACAATCGAAATAACGGTTGTTGCAAAATCAGCAACTATTCCTGAAAATACTCCAGCCCCTGTTAAAGAATTAACAGAAGAAGATAAAAAATTTATTCAAGAAGAGTTGAAATTTGCTTATAAAAAAGTTAATGAAACAAAATATAGTATGTCTTTAAATTTAGATGAAAATGGTTATGATGATTATTTTGATTTAAAGAAGACGGTAGTAGAAATTTATCAACCAACAACAACTATCAAAGATTTAAAGATAGTTAAAGAAAAGAAACAAGCAAATGGTACTTATTATATAACCTTTAAGAAAGGTTCTTATGGTGAGTTTAAGATAAGAGCAGTCCTAACTTTAAAAGCAGGTGGTACTCTTGAAGTAATAAAAGATGGTCCAGATTTATCTGCTAATACTAAAGTTTCGTTCGATATTGAAAAAGATAGTTCAGTGTCAATTTATATTAATTTCCCAGAAACTTATCAAGAAGTAGCTAAAGAAGTTACAGAATGGATAAGTGATAATCCTGAAATTGCTAGTGTTGAAGATGGCTATATTGAGGCTAATGGTGTTGGTAAAACAACAATTCATGCTAGTCAAGCGGGTGTAAATTTTGTTGCTAATGTTAATGTTATTGAAAATGAAGCAATAAGAGTTAAAAATTGGGAACAAGACTATATTTATAATACTTGCTATAGTTTATGTTCTGATGGTGTAATCTCTGATACTAATATAGAAAAATCTGATACTTGTAAGAGTGATACCCCTTATTTAATAGATAAACCAAATACAGAATATCATTATACTTGTACAGTTGGTAAAGTAAAAAATGTTTATTCTGGTATGTCATCAGATTTACCTACTTTAGAAGATAATTTAGTTTTCAATTATGCACCTGGATCTTCTGTTGTTAAAGGTCAAACAATAACTTTAAAAATTAGTAATTGGAAAAAGTTAAATTTAAAGAGTGCTACGGTAACAACAAGTTTAGATAATACGCCAAAAGAAATTACAAAAGGTGAAATTAAAATTGATGTTCCATCATCAACTAAAGTTGATACTTTTGAAATAGTTGTTGACTCTGTTAATAATAAAGGTCGTAAGTATAAAGATACTTTAGTTCTAACGGTTAGTTCAGAACAAGTTATAGATACGCTTGAATGTGAAGAATTAACTTTAAGTGCTGGACAAAAAGGACAATTAAGTTGTACAATGCATGATAAAACGAATGATGAGAAACTTCCAATAACGGAAGCAACTTATACATCTCAAAATACTAAGATTGCTGGTGTTGATAAAGAAACTGGCGAAGTATCTGCTTATAAAAAAGGGACTACTAAAATAGTTGTTAAAGCTCATGGTAAACAAACCAAAGTTAATATTAATGTTACAAGTGGTACACCTATTTATAATAAGTTAGCAGTAAGTTTTACTAAAAATAATAATAGTAAAGTAGAAAATGAGATAGAAGTTGGAGAAACAGGAACGCTTGCTTATACACTTTCTGTAGATGGTAAGAAAAAAGCAATGGATGGATATGATGTAAAATATACAACAAGTAATTCTAATATAATTTCTATTTCTGGTAATACAGTTACAGGTACTGGTGCTGGTGAAGCAACTATTACCGCAACTTATGTTAATATAAAAAATAAATCTATAACTAAGAATGTTAAAGTAAAAGTAACAAATAAAGGTGAACTAACACCTCAAATAACTGATGTTAACTGTGGTAGTAAAGATATTTCTGTTACTAATGGAGATACATATCAATTACAATGTCAAATGTATGATGAAACTTATGGTACTTGGTCACCAGTTCGTGGTGCTAAATATTCTGTACCTAAACAATCATTTATAACAATTGATGCTACAACTGGTTTAATAACAACTAAGAAGATTGGTTCTACAACTGTTACAGTTAAGGCCCAAAAGAAAGAAGTAAAAATTAAAGTTACGGTTACTTCAAATAAACAAACTTATACATCACTTGAAGCAAGTATTGCTGGTAATACTTCTAGTTATTCACTTTTAATAAGTAAAGGTGAGGATAATAAGTATATTCCAACAACGGCTGTTATTGATTATCGTTTAAAAACAACTGATGGTAATGATACAAATAGTGACCCTAATGTAACAATTACTTCTAGTAAACCAAAAGTAATTTCTGTTGCTGATAATGTTATTACTGCTAAAAAACCAGGTACTTCTAAAATAACGATTGAATATAAAAATCCTGGTGTGAAAACTCCTCTTACAGCATCTATAACTGTTAAAGTAGTTGAAAGTATGACATGTTATCGTTATCGTGAAGAAACGGAACAATTTAAAGCATGTAAAACTGGTTATGGCTTTGAAAAAGACAATGAAAAAACATGTTACAAGATTGTTGAAGCGGCTGATAAAAATGCCTGTGTTAAACCAAGTGGACAAAATATAACAGCTAGAAAATGGTTAAATAATACTTGCTATGATGAAAATGATTGGTATGTAAATTCTAAAGAGAAAACTTTAAGTGAACCAAAATATACAGATAAGATAAAGACAGCTAATAAATATACTTTTGATGAAACTAAAGATACACTTCAAAATTGTCGTGGTGAGTGTTCAGCTGATGCTTGTAATCAATAAAAATTTAGAAAAATATAAAAGAACTGTTTGAGAATTTTCAAATAGTTCTTTCTTTTCGTTTTAATTACATAATTTATTTATATTTTAACTTTATTTGGAAAATTTATATTTTATTTTTTAATAAAGTACTTGTTAAGATATTTTCTTAATCTAAAGTATTAATTTGATAAATTTTATCAAGATAAGATGAATTATTTAACTCGCTTACTAAGACTTTCATATTTTTAATTTCCCCTGATGCATGAATTATATAGTCTTTCCCATCAACATTTCCAAGGTAAAGCATTACATGACCCTTTTGATATAAAAGAGCAGGGGCTTTATCCTTAATGATTTCTAATTTTTCTTCTTTACTTTTATCACTTAAACTAATAATTGTACCAATACTTTTATTTTGTTCTTTCGTATTTCTAGGAAAATTAAATCCAAAGGTTCTATAAATATTTAAAACATAACTAGAACAATCAACATTTTTATCAAGACCACCCCAAGAATAAGGAACATTTTCATATTTAAAAGCCTCTATAATAACATTTCTTTTAGTGTAATCTAAATAGCCAATATGTCCTTTATCTCTTGGAATAGTAATTTTTTCTTTTTCAACATAGTCATCCTTTCCTTTAACCGGAATAAAAACTTCATAGCCATCTTCTTTAGTTTTATTAAAAGGTAACTTACTTCCCATATCCAAAATTTTATTATTAATTTCAACACTTGCATCTGTTATAACAACAAAATCATCAGGTTCTATAAAGAAAGTTCTATCATCATCACTCATTAAAGCAATATTTTCTTTTAAAACCCAACCAGCATAATTATAAGTTAAAACAAAATACCATTTTTTATCTTTACTTTCATTTAAAATTATAACTTCTGTATTAATGACTAATTCTGTTTCTTGAATACTATCAAAGTTATAAACACCTTCTATATCAAAAAAATTTATATCAGTTGGAAAAGAACGTAAGTTGGCTCTTTTTACAATAACTCCATGAATTGGATTTTCTATATCTTTAATTTCTTCTAAATTACGATTATTTAAAATAAATTCTTTTTCTTCACTAGTAACAATTTTATCCTTATTATATTTAGGAAGAGTAGGCAACTTATAATTAGTAATATAATTATTTATTTCATCTTTCGTTATTTTATTTATATTTTTTAAATTAAACATTGAACCTGATTTTTCATAAATTTCTTGATTTAAAACCTTTATTTCGTCTTTTGTTTTTAAAATTTCATCATTTGGAAAATTTTTTAAATAAATTTTGGCATTTTCAGGTATTTTTTCAATATAACTTTCATCAAAAACGCTTTCTTTAAAACTATTTTCTAACGTTTTATTCTCATTATTTTTAATTAATGAAAGAATAATTCCTATTCCTAGTATACAAACTAGGCAAATTAAAAGTATTTTTTTCAAATTATCACCTATATTTATTTTATACATAAATGGTTATTTTATCAATCTGTTTTTATTTTCTTAATAATTCTAGGAAAAAATTCGTATTCATGTTATACTAATTATAAAGAATAGAGAGGTATTATGGACATAGTTTTTTTACTTTTAGGATTAGTGGTTATTGTTAAAGGTTCCGATTTATTAGTTGATGGCTGTGTTAATTTAGCTAAGTTTTTAAGAATACCAACTTTAGTAATTGGACTTACGATTGTAGCAATTGCAACGGGTGTTCCGGAAATTGCTATTAGTGTTTCTTCATCTTTAGTGGGTTCTAATCAGATATTACTTGGTAATTTACTTGGTTCTAATATGTTTAACATTTTATTTACTTTAGGACTTATTGCTTTGATTAGACCTATTTTGGTAAAAAGAGAAATTATTATTAAAAATTATTTATTTGCTTTATTATCATGTTTTGTTTTATTTGTTGTTGCTTATGACTCTTTTTTTGATAATGGAGTAGTTAATGTAATTACAAGAAGTGAGGGTATTCTTTTACTTTGTTTTGCTTTAATATTTACTTATTCTTTAATATTAGGTGTTTTGGATGAAAAAAAGTTAAAAGTGGAAAAGGGAAAATTTTGTTTTAAAGATATCCTTTATATAATTTTAGGTATTGCAATGGTAGCCGTTGCTGCGGATGTTGTTGTTAATAGTACGATTAATATAAGTAGATTTTTTAAAGTAAGTGAGTCTTTAATTAGTCTTACGATTGTCGCGATTGGGACTAATTTACCAGAGTTAGTAACTTCAATTGTTGCTATTAGGAAAAAAGAAGTTGATATGGCTATTGGTAATTTAGTGGGAACCAATATTTATAACATTTTCTTGATATTGGGATTATCTGCTACTATTAATCCGATTGTAATTGATAGTTTTGCTTTTATAGATATTATTATTTTGGCTATTGTTAGTTTAATAGTTTATATATTTATAGGTAATCGAAAGGATATTAATAGAATAGAGGGATGTATTATGATAATTTTATATATTAGTTATATTTTATATGTGGTGATTAGATGAATTTTTATAATGTAGGTATTGCAGAAGTTTTAAAAAAATTACAAACAAGTTTTAATGGTTTAAGTACAGAAGAAGCATTAGACCGTTTGAAAAAGTATGGTAAAAATGAACTTCCAAAAAAGAAAAATGATGGAATTATTAAGATATTTTTTAAACAAATTTTAGATCCTATTGTTATTATTTTATTAGTAACTATTTTGTTTTCTTTTTTAATTGGTGAATATTATGATGGTTTAGTTGTTGCCTTTATTGTCTTTCTTGATTTATTTATGGGAACGGTTCAAGAATATAGTGCTATTAAAAAGGCTTTAAGTTTAGAAAATATTATTAAAGTAAAATGTAAAGTTTTAAGGGATGAAAAAGAAGTTATAATTGACTCTAGTGAACTTGTTATTGGGGATATTTTATATTTAGAATCGGGGAATAAAATCTCGGCTGATTTAAGGGTTCTTGATGCTTATAATTTAACGGTTGATGAGTCTGTTTTAACAGGAGAAAGTTTAGGTGTACATAAAAGTAATGAAGTTTTATCTTCGCCAAGAGCAATAGCAGATAGAAATAATATGCTTTTTGCTGGTTCTATTGTTTTAACGGGAAGAGCCACTTGTGTTGTTGTAAGAACAGGATTAGAAACAGAAATTGGACAAATTGCTAAGTCAGTTACTGAGACGAAAGAAGAAAAATCGCCTCTTACTATCAGAATTAAAAAGTTTTCTCGACAAATTAGTTTTATTGCTATCATTTTAGCCTTTTTTCTTACCATTTTATTAATTTTTAAAGGTAATCAATTAGATCAAGTCTTTATGTCGGTTGTTGCTTTAACTATTTCAGCCTTACCAGAGGGGTTACCTCTTGCTTTAACTATGGCTTTGACAATTGCATCAAGCAGAATGTTAAAAGAAAATGTTATTGTTAAAAAATTAAATTCTGTTGAGTCTTTAGGAAGTTGTACTTTAATAGCAAGTGATAAAACAGGTACTTTAACGGTTAATGAACAAACAGCCAAGATAATTGTTTTACCTAATGAAAAAGAGTTTGAAGTTACTGGAAGTGGTTATAATCCTTCGGGAAAAGTTATTATTAATGATAAAAATGATACGCAAATGGTTTTAGATTTAATAAAGTTAGGACTTATTAATAATGAGGCTAGTTTAAAAGTTTTGGAGGATAAAGTTACTTATCAAGGAGACTCTATTGATGTTGCTTTTTTAGCTTTGGCTTTAAAAATGAATGTTACTTCTAAAGATATTAAAATAATTAAAAAAATACCATATGAGTCTTATAATAAATATTCTGCTTTATTTTATAAGATAAAAGATGATGATAGAGTCTATTGTACAGTAAAAGGTTCTTTAGAAAAGATTTTAGAATTTTCCAAAACAATGATGATTGACTCGAAAAAAGTTCCTTTAGATACTTCTTTATTAAAAAAACAAAATGAAGAATTGGCACGAAATGGTTACCGGGTTATTGCTCTAGCAAATGGTGTTGTAAAAGAGGATAATTTAGAAGAAGTGGCTATTAAAAATTTAACATTTCAAGGTTTAGTTGGTTTTATTGATCCCATTCGTCCTGATTGTTTAGATGCTATTAAAAACTGTTTAGATGCAAGTATTAAAGTTGTTATGATAACAGGAGATCATCCTTTAACGGCTTATAAAATTGCTCATGAATTAAATATTGCTTCAAATAAAGAAGAAATAGCAACCGGAAATGAAGTGGAAAAATATTTTAAAGAAGGACCTGTTTCTTTTGATAAGTTTATTAAAGATAAAAAAGTTTTTGCAAGAGTTACTCCTTTAGAAAAGTTAGAAATCATTAATTCCTTTAAAAGACAAGGAGAATTTGTAGCTGTAACGGGAGATGGTGTTAATGATGCTCCGGCTATTAAAGCGGCTAATATAGGAATTGCTATGGGAAGTGGAACGGATGTTAGTTTGGAAACTTCTAAGATGATTTTAACGGATGATAAATTTTCTTCAATTGTCTCTGGAGTCATAGAAGGAAGGGCTGCTTATAGTAATATAAGAAAAGTTGTTTATATGTTAATTTCTTGTGGTTTAGCAGAGGTGTTATTCTTTGTTCTTGCTATTCTTTTTGATTTACCAATGCCTCTTTTGGCTATTCAATTACTTTGGTTAAACGTTGTAACGGATGGTTTACAAGACTTGGCTTTATCTTTTGAAAAAAGAGAAGATGATATTATGTCTTATCCTCCTCGTAGTCCTAAAGAAAATTTATTTGATAAAACTTTAATAAAAGAAGTTCTATTATCAGGATTGACGATGGGAATATTAGTCTTTATCGTATTCGTTTATCTACTTAAAGTTTTAAAGTTACCTTTAAATATTACAAGAGGTTATATTATGGCTTTGATGGTCTTTTTACAAAATATGCATGTTTTAAATTGTCGTAGTGAAAATAAATCTATTTTTGAAAAACGTTTATTACCTAATTACTTTGTTTACTTTAGTATTATTAGTTCACTTGTTTTACAATTTATTGTCATGGAAGTACCTTTTTTCAGTCATTTATTTAAAACAGAACCAATTTCTATACTTCATCTTCTTTTATTGTTTGTCATGTCTTTATTAATTCTTTTCGTTATGGAAATTTATAAAATGTTTAATTATAAAAATTCTAAAATTAAGTCGTAGTTTTAAATAAGTCTTTAATATGTTTAATATGTCTTAGAGTTGTAATTAAAATATTAATAGCCGAACTTATTAAAAGGGAATAAAGACCTATATTAGGAATAAAACTTAAAAGAAATAAGCAAATAGTTTTAAAAATAATACCAATTAGATTATCATACATTACTTCTTTAGCCATATTAGTTGCTTGAAGAAAAGAGGCAAGGGGTAATTCAAGATAGTAAAGGATAAAAACAAAAGCAATTTTTTTAATATAAAAGATACCGTGATTAGTTTTATAAAGAAAATTTAAGAAAAATTCTGGAAAGATAATAATAAGAATAGTTGCAGGAATACCAACTAATAAAGAAAAAAAGATGGCTTCTTGTAACTTCTTTTTTATATATTTATAATTTTTTTTAGCATGTTCTCTTGATATAACTGGTAATAAAGCATTGCTAATCGCATTTGTGAAAAAACTAGGAAGAAGTAAAATAGGCATGACAAAGCCATTGATAACTCCATATTCTCTTACAATGTAACTTGTGCTATAACCATTTAAAGATAAAACATAAGTTAAAATAATAGGTTCAAAGAAAAAGGAAATTGTTCCAATTATTCTTGTTGCCGTTGTAGGAAGAGCCGTTTCTAAAACATTAAGTGAACTACGGAAATTAGGACGGATATCTTTCTTTTCAATTTTAAATTTTTTAGGTAAGAAGAAGATTAAAACTAAACTTGAAACTAATTCAGACAAAACATTTATTAAAATTAAACTGGTTGTGGTTATTACTAAACCATAAGGTAAAATTTTGGGAAGAAGAAAAATCATGAATAAAAGTCTTACAATTTGTTCTGAGATATTACTAGTAACATGAGGAACCATTTTTTCTTTTCCAAAGAAGAACCCTCTTAAAATACTTGATAGGCTATCAAAAGGTAAAACTAAACTAATAGAAAGAATAGGATAATAAGCATTTTCATTTTTTAAAAGATTAAAAGCAATAAAATGACTGGTAAAAATTAAAAAAATAGTTAAAAGAATATTAATAAGTAAAGAAATAGGAAGAATTCCAAAAAGAATTTTTTTACTACTATCTTTATTTTCACTTACAACTTTAGAAATACCGGTTGCAAAACCTAATTGGCTAATAGCCATCATTAAAGAAAAAGTAGGCATGACTAACATATATAAACTAATTACTTCAAGAGAGGAATTTCTAGTCATGATTACTTTTATTAAAATGCCTAAAAGTTTTGTTAGTAAACCACCTATCATTAAAATAATCGTACTTTTGATGAATGTTTCTTTTTTCATACTAATATATATGTCAAGAAGTTAAAAAAAGTATATATTTTTAAAAAAACTATGGTATACTTTAATATAAGGGATGTGAGGAAAATGAAATTATTACAAGTTTTTATTTTAGGAGTTGTTCAAGGAATTGCGGAGTTTTTACCAATTTCTTCAAGTGCTCATTTAATAATTTTTAGGGATATTTTTGGAATAGGTTCTTTTTTAACAGGGGAATATGAAATGAGTTTTGATATTGCTCTTCATTTTGGAACACTTTTGGCTATTCTTGTTTATTTCTTTAAAGATTTTTTAAAGATGATAAAGGATGGATTTACGAAAGGGGTTAAAACAACGGATGGCAAGATTTTGTGGTATATCGTTGTTGCAACTATTCCGGCTGCTATTGTTGGAGTTTTATTTGAAGATACTGTTGATGAATTATTTAGAAGTAATTATATTTTAATATGTCTTTGTTTAGCAATAATGGGTGTTATTATTTATTTATGTGATAAGAAAAGTAAAGAGACGAAGACGTTTAAAGAAATGAAATTAAAAGATGCTATTATTATTGGTTGTAGTCAAGTATGTGCTTTAATTCCTGGATTTTCAAGAAGTGGTACAACTATTGCGGCTAGTCGTGTTTTAAAAATGAAAAGAGAAGATGCAGCAAGATTTTCCTTTTTCTTGTCAGCACCAGTTGTAGCCGGAGCCGTTGCTATTAAAGTTTTAAAAGGGGAAATGCTTGCTTTAATTACTTATAATCCAATGGTGTTTGTGATGGGAGTTCTTGTATCTTTTGTTTCGGGACTTTTATGTATTAAATTTTTATTACAATATATTAAAAGCCATGACTATAATATCTTTATGTGGTACCGTTTAGGAATTGCTCTTTTGGCTTTAATTGTATTATTGTTTAAGTAGGGGTTATGAAAAATATAGCAAATTTTTATCAAAAAAATCAATACTATATATATTTATTCTTTTTTCTTGTAATAGCATCTCTTGTCATTGCTATCATCGTTGTTAATATGGGAAATGATAATTTCGTGGATGATAATTCTAATCCTGATAATTATGAAGAAACTTTAAATATTGAAAAAATAGTCTTATTTGGTAGTAAAACTATAGAACTTCAAGAGGGAGATAATTATTCTGAACCAGGTTATTATGCTGTTACTTATGATGGAGAGATAAAAAAGAATGAAGTTAAGGTAACTTCTAATTTAGATATTAATAAAGTTGGTACCTATTTAATTAGTTATAGTTTAGGTGATAAAACTGTAAGCCGAACGGTTAAAATTTTAAAAAAGGAAACAACTTTACCAAATACAGAGATTACTTTTACGCTTAAAGGAAATAGTTTAGTTGTACTAGATCAAGGAAGTGTTTATAAAGAAGAAGGGTATGAAGCCTTTGATGAAAATAATCAAGATATAAGTGATAAGGTTTTGGTTCAAGGGGAAGTAAATACAAATATGCCTGGAACTTATAATATTTCTTATACTTTAAAAGTAAATAATCAAGAGAAAACATTGACAAGACAAGTTATTGTTAATTCTACTTTATTAGATGCGGTTATTGAACCAGATACGAAAGATTATACTAGTGGGCAAATTACTTTAACAATTAAAGTAACCGGAGAAAGTTTTTCTTATTTAAGAAATCCTGATAGTACTTTTTCAAGTAATAAAATATCAACTTATCAAGTTACTAAAAATGGAACTTATAAATTTTATATATATGATATTAATGATAATTATTTAGTTAAAGAAATTCAAGTATCAACAATTGATAAAGATATTCCAACGGGAATTTGTAATTTAAAATATGAAAATGGTCGGGGGATAATATCAGTAATTGCTCAAGATAATACTAGTAAGATTAAAGAATATAAATATTATGGAAATGGTAGTTTACTTGGAACAACAAGTAGTAGTAACTATGATGTTTCTTCAAAATTAACTAGTGCTTATGTAGTTCTTTATGATGCTGCTAATAATTCTAATCGTATCAATTGTAACGTTGAGAAAACTTATGATTTGGAAGTTCATTTTATTGATCTTGGTGATGATGAAGATGCTATTTTAATTAGAGATAGCACGAAAACGATTTTTATTGATGGTGGAAGATATAATAAGGGAACAGCTATTACAAATTATTTGAAAAATTTAGGAGTTACTAAAATAGATGTTTTAATTGGTTCACATTTACATTATGACCATATTCAAGCCCAGGCTAAACTTTTAGAAAACTTTGAGGTTTCAGATATTTATTATCCACAGGATTTAAATACTTGTTATAGTAAATATTGTGATAAAGCAGATCAAAAGTATATTTTAAGTGCAATAAAGGAATACAAAAAGACTATAAAGATTTTAAAAGTTGAAGATAATCTTCAAATAGGGGATATGAATATTTATTGTATTGGGCCAATTAAGTTTCAAACGAAAAGTCAGAATAAATATAGACAAAATTATAATTCTTTGAATTTTATTTTAACGTATGGAAACACTAAATTTATGTTTACAGGTGATGGTGTCCAATATTCGGAAATTTTAGAGAGATTTCCAAGTAATGTTTTGGATATTGATGTTTTAAAATATCCTCATCATGGTAACGCTTCTTTAGGTAAAAAGTTTGTTAATACGATAACGCCTAAATATGTTGTTATAACAAGTTCAAGAGATAAAATCTCAGAACGTAGTGAAAAAACGTATTTAAAAAATGTAGGAGCAGAGTTTTATTATAATTATAAAAGTGGAAATATTTTAATAACTAGTGATGGTAATAATTTGACAGTAAAAACGAAAGTTAATCCAAGTAATTATAAAAGATAGTATTTGAAAAATAAGGAAATATAAAAAAAGAAGAAAAAAAACATTGATTTTATTTCCTTTTTTTGTTATCATTTAAGTATAATGAACTAGAATAGATTGGGAGATGGATTTTATATGAATAATTTTGATTTTAGTTGGTTTACAACAATACCAGGAATATTGACTTGCTTAGGATGTATACTAATAATTATATCAATTATAATCTTTATTTCTTCTTTAAAGAACAGTAAGAAGATTGGAGAAGAAGATATTAATAATGAAGAAGTTAATACTACAAAAGAAATTGTAGAAAGTAATAATAAAGTGTCAACTGAGACTGCTCCTGTTACTAAAGAGGTTAAACCAGTTGGAGTAGCACCTATTGCACCAGCGACTCCACAACCAGCGCCTGTTGCCCCTGCACCTAGTGCTCCAGCACCAGTAACGCCAAATGTTGTACCGGTTGCTCCCCAAGTACCGGTTACACCCGTTAAACCTGAACCTACAACTCCAGGTGTTGCTCCCGTTGAAGTAGGTCCAATTAATATGACACCTAGTACCCCAGCACCTGCTCCAGCCGTAACTCCTGTTCAACCAGTTACGCCAACTTTAGAAGTAAAAAAAGAGCCAGTAGTAACTCCAACGGTAGCACCTATTGCACCAGCGACTCCACAACCAACACCTGTACCGGTTGCTCCTACACCTAGTGCTCCCGTTCCAACGCCAGCCCCAGCACCAGTAACACCAACCGTTAGTCCTTTGGCTGCTGACCCTAAAATACAACCATTACCTGCTGCAGCGCCAACGCCTGCTCCAGTTCCTCCAGTTAATAGTAATCCGGCTCCAAGTGCTCCAACAACTTTACCTTATGGTGGAGTTACACCTACGGTTGCTCCTTCACCAGCACCTGCTGCTCCTGCTCCTAAGCCAATATATGGTGGTGCTAATCCAGCCGCTAATTTAGGAGTAGCACCTGCACCAAAGAATGAAGATATTGAGTCATTATAGAAAGGAAAATCCTTATGAATATTAATATTGTAGATGTTGCCATAATAATTTCCTTAATTTTATTCGGAATAATTGGTTTTAAAAGAGGGGTATTTAAAGAATTAGTTCTTTGCTTAGGAACCTTTTTCGTTTTCTACCTTGCTTATAAGTTAAAAAATCCGATTGGAGAATTTCTTTTATTAAAAACACCTTTAACTTTATTTGATTTTCCTAATATGTTTCAAGGTACTATTACTTTAAATATTTTAGTTTATGAGGGATTGGCTTTTGTTGTTGTTTTATCTATATTATTAATAATATTTAATTTGATTATTAATCTAACAGGAATATTTGAAAAAGTTTTAAAATTTACAATTGTTTTAGGTATTCCATCTAAAATTTTAGGATTTATTGCAGGAGTTTTAGAAGGATATTTAATTGTTTTTGTTGTTTTATTCTTCTTAATGCAGCCAGCCTTTAGTTTTCCAATATTTATGGATAGTAAAGTAGGAAATGCCGTTTTAAATTCTTCACCTGTTTTAACTAATATTTCCGAAGATACCGTTCAACTTATTGCTAATATATATGAGTTAAAAGATGAAAAAGATAAAAATGTTTTAAATTCTAAAATTTTAGACATGATGCTAGCTAAAAAAGTTGTAAGTTATGATACTGTTAAAGAATTACATGAAAAAGAAAAAATGAATTTTGAGGGAATGGAAGAGGTATTAGCGCGTTATAAAGGAGAATAATGATAAAATATTTAGAAAAAGATTTTGATAAAGAAATTGCTGATAAATTAATACTTGTTGATTTCTATGCTGATTGGTGTGGACCTTGTCGAATGTTAGCCGAAGTCTTTGAAGAAAAAGAAAAAGAACTAGAGATGGATATTTTAAAAGTTAATGTTGATAAGTTTCCAGAAATTGCTGAACGTTATAATGTTTTTAGTATTCCAACCATTTATTTAATGGATAAGGCTAGTATTATTAAAAGTCATACAGGTTATTTAACTCCAAGTGAATTAATTGAGTTTGTAAAACAAAATGAAAACTAAGAATTTAGAAAGTGAATTTCTTAGTTTTTAAATTAAAAACAAATAATAAGGAGCTTTGCTATGTTCAAAAACGGATTTTTTTATATATCGATAATACTTTTTATTTCGGGAATTATGATAATTATTTCGGCTAATCTTTTTATTGTTCCAAGTTATGCAATAGATAATGACTTAGTTCTCGAAGATAAAAAGGAAAGTCAAGATGAAAATTTACTTGATCCAGATAATGCTTCTAAAAAAGTGAACATTAAATTATCTTTTATAGGAGACTCTTTAATTGGTTCTTTTAAAGGGGAAAAGTATGACATGAATTTTCAAGATTTATTAGAAAAACATGATTATTCTTATCCTTATCGTTTTGTTAAAGATATTTTTATGGAAGATGATTTTACGATTGCCAATGGGGAAAATGTTTTTACAGATAGAAGTTTAAGTCCTGCTTTTAAAGATTATAGTCCTGCTTATTGGTATTATACTAATTCTAAGTATGCAAATATTTATAAAGAAAGTAGTATTGAAGTTGTTTCGGTTATGAATAATCATACATACGATTATGGTAATGAGGGTTATCTTGATACGATTGATGCTTTAAAGAATGCTTCAGTTACTTATGGAGGAGAAGAGCCAGTTATTTTAGAAAAAGAGGGAATAAAAATTGGAATATTGTGTATAAATTTATTTCATAATTTTCAGGCTCAAAATGCTATTAAGGATATTAAAGAATTGCAAAGTAAAGTTAATTATATTGTTGTTTATTTTCATGGAGGAAAAGAATATTTATTTGAACCAACAGAAGAAATTATTAATTATTGTCATTCTTTTATTGATGCTGGTGCTTCTTTAGTAGTTGGATGTCATCCTCACGTTTTAGAACCTATTGAAACTTATAAAGATAAGAAAATAGTTTATTCACTTGGTAGTTTTCTTTTTGGAGGTAGTTCTAATTTTCTTAATCGAACGGCTATTTATCAAATGAATTTGGAATTTGATTTAGAAACTAAGAAGTTTTTAGAAAAAGATGAAGTAATACCTTGTTATTTATATAGTGGCACATCTGGATATGATAAATGGTTGCCAGGAGTTATTACAAATGAAGATGAAAAGCAAAAAGTTTTAGATTTTATGAATTGGTTAAGAGATACACCTAATTAATAATAACTATTTAAGATTAAATAGGTTCTTAAACATTAAGGGGTGATGAAACAACATTCATCACTTCTTTTTTTAAACAAAAAAATAGACATAAACAACA
>CANRGW010000001.1 GCA_947630205.1 uncultured Bacilli bacterium | reverse complement strand
CAGTAGAAACAGTTTATACTGTATTACATGCAGGAGGAAAATTCGGAGGAGGCGGATATAAAGTCTCTGGAGGATTACATGGTGTAGGTGCTAGTGTTGTTAATGCTTTAAGTTCTTGGGTTGAAGTAAATGTTTATAAAGATGGCAAGATATATAATATTCGTTTTGAAAACGGAGGACATCCGGTTGCTCCTTTACATGTTGTTGGAGACTGTGATAAAAAAAGAACGGGAACAACAGTTTCCTTTAAACCAGATCCTGAGATATTTGATACAGACATTTATGATTATGAAACTTTAAAGACCAGAGTAAGGGAATTGGCTTTTTTAAATCGTGGTTTATCACTTAACATAAGAGATGATCGTGACCTAGAAGATACAACGGGTGAGACTTTCCTTTATGAGGGTGGAATAAGTGAATATGTAAGATTTATAAATAAAGAAAAGACACCTTTACATGAAGATATTATTCATTTATCAGGTGAAAAAGATGGTGTTTTCTTAGAAGTTGCTATGCAATATAATACGTCCTATAATTCTAATATTTATTCATTTGTTAATAACATTAATACGCATGATGGAGGAACTCATGAAGACGGAGTAAAAAGAGCGTTAAGCCGTGTTGTTAATAGTTATGCACGAAAGAATAATATTTTAAAAGAAAAAGATGAAAGTTTAAAAGAAGATGATGTAAAAGAAGGACTTACAATGATTATTTCTTGTAAGCATCCTAATCCTCAATTTGAGGGTCAAACTAAGGGACGTCTTGGAAATTCGGAAGTAAGAAGTTTAGCAGATAGTATTTTTGCTGAGGGTTTTGAAAGATTTTTATTAGAAAATCCAACTGAAGCGAAGACTATTATTAGTAAATCTATCTTAGCAAGAGATGCCAGAATGGCTGCTAAAAAAGCCCGAGAAGCAACAAGAAAAACGGATTTAACGACAACTAATTTCTTTGGTAAATTATCCGATTGTAAAAGTAAAGACCCTAGTATATCCGAAATATTTATCGTCGAGGGAGACTCAGCCGGTGGTAGTGCTAAACTAGGCCGAGATGCTATGACTCAAGCCATTCTTCCTCTTCGAGGTAAAATTCTAAATGTTGAAAAAGCCCGTCTTGATAAGGCTTTGGGAAATGAAGAAATCAAAACAATTATTACAGCCTTTGGAACAGGAATTGGCGAGTATTTTGATTTATCTAAATTAAGATATGACAAGATTATAATCATGACCGATGCCGATGTAGATGGTTCTCATATTCGAGTATTATTACTAACTTTGTTTTATCGTTTCTTTAAACCAATTGTTGAAGCCGGACATGTTTACGCTGCTCAACCACCATTATTTAGAGTTACGCATGGAAAATCGCGCAAATATGTTTTAAGTCCAGAAGAATTATCAGCATATTTAAATACTTTACCAGAAAATGTAAGAGCCCGTTCTGAAATTGCTCGAATGAAAGGTTTAGGAGAAATGGATGCCGAAGAATTAAATGAAACAACTATGGATATTAATAAAAGAATTTTGAAAAAAATTACTATTAGTGATTGTGTTGCGGCTGATAAGATTTTTGAGAAACTAATGGGTGATGAAGTAGAACCTCGTAGGCAATATATTGAAGAATATGCTAAAAAGGTTAAGAACCTTGATATATAGGAGGGTGTTATATGGAAGATAATAATGAATTAGATGAGTTATTAACAAGAGCCGAAGAAGATGCGAAAGATGAGTCTTCAAACGATACAATAGAAGATGAAAATGATGAATTAGAAATAGAAATGTCTAATTCCGATTTTGGAGGAGAATTTCATGAACCAGATAAATTAACCGAAACTAATATCGTTGAAGAAGTTTCACAATCATTTCTTGATTATTCAATGAGTGTTATTATTTCACGTGCAATTCCTGATTTAAGAGATGGTTTAAAACCTGTTCATAGACGTATTTTATGGTCAATGTATACATCTGGCTATACTCCTGATAAACCTCATCGAAAAAGTGCGAAAACAGTTGGAGAGGTTATGGGTAATTATCATCCTCACGGAGACTCTTCAATCTATGAAGCAATGGTACGTTTAGCCCAGGATTTTAATCAACGTTATACATTAATAGATGGTCATGGTAATTTTGGTAATATAGAAGGCGATGGAGCCGCAGCAATGCGTTACACTGAGTCACGTCTTTCTAAACTTTCCTTAGAGTTACTTCGTGATATCAATAAAGAAACTGTTGATATGATGCCAAACTTTGATGAAACTTTAAAAGAACCAACCGTTTTACCATCAAGATTTCCTAATGTTTTAGTTAATGGTTCAATGGGAATTGCTGTTGGTATGGCAACCAATATTCCGCCTCATAATTTAGGAGAAGTAATAGATGGTTGTGTTGCCTATATAGACAATCCTGACATTGATACAGTAGGTTTAATGCAATATATTAAAGGACCAGACTTTCCAACAGGTGGTATTATTTTAGGTAATTCTGGTATTAAAAAGGCTTATGAAACCGGTCGAGGAAGTATAACGATTAGAAGTAAAGCAACCATTGAAGAAGGTAAAAATCATAGTACAATTGTTATTACAGAAGTACCTTATGGTGTAAATACTTTAGAGTTAAAAAATAAAGTTGCTGAACTTGTTCATAATAAAGTAATTGAAGGAATATCTGATTATCATACTGATTTAAAAGATGGTATAAAAATAACAATTACTTTAAAAAGAGATGCTAATCCTCAAGTTATTTTAAATAATTTATACAAACATACTAACTTTCAAGTTAATTATGGAATTATTTTCTTAATGATTGATAACGGTACACCAAGAACTTTAGGTTTAAAAGATATTATTTCTAAATATATAGATCATCAAAAAGAAGTTATTATTAGAAGAACGGAATATGATTTAAAGAAAGCCGAAGAAAAAGTACATATATTAGAAGGTTTAAAAATTGCTCTTGATAATATTGATGAAGTTGTAAAAATCATTCGTGGTGCTGAAAGTGATGATGATGCTAAAAGTAAATTAATTTCGCGTTTTGGTCTTGATGATGCTCAAGCAACAAGTATTTTGCAAATGCGTTTACGTAGTTTAACAGGCTTAGAACGTGGAAAAGTAGAAAGTGAATTAGCTGATTTAAATATTAAGATAATTGATTATAAAGATATCTTATCATCACCAACAAGAGTTGCTAATATCATTAAGGAAGAAATGTTAGAAATAAAGAAACGTTTTGCTGATGATAGAAGAACCACAATTGATATGACAGCAATCGATTATATAGAAGACGAGTCTTTAATACCTGTTGAAAATACTTTAATTGCCTTAACAAACAAAGGCTATATTAAACGTATGTTAGTCTCTGAATATAGAACACAAAATCGTGGTGGTGTTGGTATTAAAGGTATGACAACTAATGAAGAAGATTTTGTCTTAAAAATGATTAATGCTGAAACGCATGACTATATTTTATTCTTTAGTAATAAAGGTAAAGTTTACCGAATGAAAGGTTATGAAATACCAGAATTTAGTCGTCAAAGTAAAGGTTTACCAATTATAAATTTACTTGCTCTTGAAAAGGATGAAAGAATAAACTCAATTATTTCTTTAAAAGCCAATGAAGAGATATATAAATATTTATTCTTTGTAACAAGAAAAGGTATTGTTAAAAGAACGGATTTAAGTGAATTTGATAATATTAGGAATAATGGTAAAATTGCTATTGGACTAAAAGAAGATGATGAATTAATTTCTGTTCAAAAAACAACTGGGGAAAATGAAATTATAATTGGAGCCACAAATGGTCGAATGGTTCGTTTCGGAGAAAACGAAGTTAGAATTATGGGAAGAACGGCCAGTGGTGTCCGAGGAATTGATTTAGGTGATGCTTCGGTTGTTGGAGGCGAAGTAATTACAGAAAATGAACAAGTCTTAATCGTAACTGAAAAAGGTTATGGTAAGAAAACACCAATTGATGAATATCGTTTAACTCATCGTGGTAGTAAAGGAGTTAAAGCCTTAAATGTAACAGATAAAAATGGAAGTTTAGTTACTTTAAAAGCCGTATCAGGAATGGAAGATTTAATCATGATAACTGATGCCGGAATAATTATTAGAATTTCTCTTGAACAAGTATCTACTTTAAGAAGAGCAACGCAAGGTGTTCGATTAATTAACTTAAAAGATGAACATAAAGTTGCAACAGTAACCGTCTTAGAAAAAGAAGAAGTAGAAGAAGGAGAAGAACAAAATAGTTTAGAAGAACTTCCAGATAATACAGAAAAAGATGCTGAATAAAGCATCTTTTTTCATAGTTTTTAGCCCGTTTAAGCAACATTTACGAACAACATATAGATAATTCCGTTTTTTAAGAAACTCTCTATAATCGAGTGCAACTTTGTAAATATAATGTAGCATTATTTTTAATTTCTTGTCAAGATGACCGATACAAATTTGACATAATTTTTTCTAATTAATAACATTTTGGAAAATTTTTTGTCTTTTTTTTTAGAATTTTTTCTCAAAAAAGTGTATATATAGGTAAAGAGAATTTTTTCTTGCAAAAAGTTCTTGCTAATAAATAAAAATTATTGTAAAATATATGACGTGCAATAAAAGAAATGGAACCAGGTCAGAATCGGAAGATAGCAGCCTTAACATAACTCTTTTATGTGCACTTTTATTTTATGGTGATGATATGAAAGACGAAGAATATATGCAATTAGCCTTAAAGGAAGCAAAAAAGGCTTATCAAAAAGATGAAGTTCCTGTCGGTGCTATTGTAGTTTTAGATGATAAAATAATTGGAAAAGGTTATAATCAAAAAGAAAGAAAAGATGATGTTACAAGTCATGCAGAATTAATTGCAATTAGAAATGCAAGTAAAAAAATTCATGATTGGCGTTTGAATGAAGCAACCCTTTATATTACTTTATCACCATGTGCAATGTGTGCTAGTGCTATTGTGCAATCAAGGATAAAAAGAGTTGTTGTAGGTGCACTTAACCCTGATTTAAAAAATAAAGAAATCGTCGACTTAATATTTGCTATCAATAAAGAAAAGCCTACTGTTCAAATAACCGAAAAAGTTTTAGAAAAAGAAAGTCTTGAACTTTTACAATCGTTTTTCAAAAAACAGAGAAAAAAAGGTAAAGTTAAGTAAATTATTTCCCTGGAAATAGTTTTTTTTGTTATAATATAAATAGATGAATGGTGGTGATAATATGGAATATCAGGCTTTATATCGAAAATATCGACCTGAAAAATTTAGTGATGTAGTTGACCAAGAAAGTATTTTAAAAATTTTAACTAATTCTATAAAAGAAAATAAAATCTCCCATGCTTATTTATTTTCTGGTCCAAGAGGAACGGGGAAAACGACAATTGCTAAGTTAGTTGCGAAAACGGTTAATTGTCTAAATTTAGGAGAAGATTTTTCAATTTGTCATAAGTGCGAGAATTGTTTAGATATCGATGCTAATAGTTCTGATATAATCGAAATCGATGCAGCCAGTAACAATGGTGTTGATGAAATTCGGGAATTAAAAAGTAAAATAAATTTAGTTCCTAATAAATTAAAATATAAAGTTTATATCATTGATGAAGTACACATGTTATCAATAAGTGCTTTTAATGCTTTATTAAAAACACTTGAAGAACCACCTAGCCATGTAATTTTTATCTTGGCAACAACGGAGTTTTATAAAGTACCAACAACAATAGTATCAAGATGCCAATGTTTAAATTTTACGAGAATAAAAACTTCATCAATTGAAAAACGTTTACAAGAAGTTGCTAAGCAAGAAAAAATCAAGATAACTGATGATGCTATTCATGAAGTTGCTTTATATGCCGATGGTGGAATGCGCGATGCTTTAGGAATGCTTGATAAACTTGCATCTTATTCCTTAAAAGAAATAACAGCCGAAGATTTTTTAAAGATAAATGGTCTTATTTCTAAAAGTGATATGGAAGAATTTATTAATCTGATTTTAACTAATAAGACGGAAGAAGTATTAAAAACTTTAGATAAATTTGATGAATTAGGATATGATTTTTCTAAGTTAATTGAAAAACTTTTAGAAGAACTAAGAGATTTATTAGTTTTAGAAATAACAGGCTCTAGTGAACAAAAACAAAATCCAGATGAATTATATTCTTTGATAATGTGCTTTAATGAAACTTATAATTTATTAAAAGAGGCTGCTAATCGTCGGATAATTGTTGAAGTAAAACTTTTAATGTTCATGAATAGAAAAAATAAAAAGCAAGAAGATAATGTATCCATTAATGAAGAAGCAAGAACTAAAGAAAACGAGGTAAAGCAACAAGAAAGAAAAGAAGAACCAAGACAAGAAGAAGAAAAAAAATCTGAACCTAAAGTTCTTGAAACGAAAGAGGTAGCCCCTAAAGTTATTTCCCAGGAAATTCCTAATACCCCTAATTTAAAAGCCTCTAAAACATATCAGATAAACGAAAAAGTAAAAATTCAAAGAATTAATAATACATTTGCTTTAGCCAGTAAATTATTAAAAAATATGGCTCTTTCAAAATGGCAAGATTTAAGTGGTTATTTAACAGACGATAAATATGAAGAAGTAGCAGGACTTTTAAAAGATTGTACTTTAGGTGTTGTTAGTAACACGAATATTATTTTAACAACGAAGTACCCATCAGTTATTGATAAGATTTATTTAGATTTAAACTTGATAACGGAATTATTAAATAAAATTTTGGGAAATACCTATAAATTAGTAATTTTAAGTGATAAAGAGTTTCAAGAAGAAGTTTTAAAATATAAAGAGCATATGAAAGATGAGAATTATTATTCTTATCAAGAAGAGACAGAGGAATTTATAATTTATCCGAAAGTAGAAGTTGAAAATAATAAAGAAGTATGTTACTCTAATTTAGTACAGAAAGCAATAGATGTATTCGGAAGTGAATACGTTGAAGTTGAATAGGAGGAAAAAATGAATATACAAGCCCTTATGAAGCAAGCTCAAAGTTTGCAAAAAGAAATGATGAAAGCCAAAGAAGAAATAGACAAGATGGAATTTACAGCCGAAAGTTCTTTTGTTACAGTAAAAGTAAATGGTAAAAAAGAAATAGTTAAGGTAACGATTAAACCAGATAGTGATTTTGAAGTTTCTGATGTAGACCTTTTAGAAGATATGGTTCAAGTCGCTGTTAATGATGCTTTAAAACAAGTAGATAAAGTAACAGAACAAAAATTAGGTAAGTATGCTAATGGCATGCCAGGTTTATTTTAATCATTATGTATCCACGCAGTATTAGTAATTTAATAGAAGCATTTAAATATTTTCCAGGTGTTGGAGAAAAAACAGCTGAACGTCGGGCTTTTCAAGTTTTAGGAATGGATATTGAACAAACAAATTTTCTAATTGAAAGCATACAAAATGTTAAGTCTAAAATTAAACGTTGTGAAATATGTAATAATTTAACGGAAGAAGATAAATGTTCAATCTGTGAAGATAGTTCAAGAAATCCAGATTATTTATGTGTTGTTGAAGATCCTAAAACGATTGTCTATATTGAAAAACAAGGAATATTTCATGGTTATTATCATGTTTTAAATGGACTTATTTCAACCCTTGATGGTATTAATCCGGAAGATATTCGCCTTGATAAGTTAATAAAAAGAATAGAAAATGGTCATTTTAAAGAAGTAATCATTGCTGTTAAACCTTGTTTAGAAGGAGAAATGACTTCTCTTTATATTAATAATATATTATCAGGTATGGATATTTTAGTTTCCCGTTTAGCATCAGGTATACCAATGGGTGCTGATATGGAATATATTGACCCAATTACTTTAGAAAAGGCTTTTGATAATCGTAAAAAAATAGTCTAAATTATCTTTCTAAAATCATAAGTTTTTATAGGTGATTTTATGAAATTATGTTTAAAATATTTTAAAAGATTTATTTTGGGTGGTTTTTTACTTTATGCTTATAACTTAATTGCTGTAACTTTTAATATAACTGTTCCCATAAATCTTTTTACGATAACAACCATAGGTCTTTTAGATTTTCCTGGTCTTTTAGCCTTAGTTGTCTTAAAAATAGTTGGATTGTAGGTGGTTTTATGTTGGATGATTATAAAGATAATAAATTTTATGATTATGCCACGAATTTACAAAAATATTATCATGCATATTTATTTGAAGTAGATAATTTAGAAAAAAGTTATCCGCTTATTTTAGCATTTGCCAAAATGATAATTTGTAAAAAGCATTATACAAATTTAACTAATTGTTCAGATTGTAACATTTGTCATTTAATAGATGAAGGTTATTACTCTGATTTAAAAGTAATAGAACCAGACGGTATTAGTATAAAAAAAGAGGCTATTGAAAATTTACAAAAGGAATTAAGTTTAAAATCAGTCAATGATACTAATCAAGTATATATAATTAAAAATGCTGAAAAACTTAATTTAAGTTCTGCTAATTCTTTATTAAAGTTTATTGAAGAACCTGCACCTGGTTTGTATGGTATTTTAATAACAGAGAATAGAAAACAAATTTTACCAACGATTTTTTCAAGATGTAATTTAATTAGTTTAAAAGGAAATTCTACTTTAGATTATTCTTTAGAAGAAGTGCAACCTCTTCTTGATTTTTTAAAAACTTTAAATTCTTTAAAAGAAAACTTTTTACCAGAAGTAAAAAGTATGTTTTTAGATAAATATGAAAATCGTGATAAAATAATTGCTTCCTTTAATCTTTTAGAAAAAATAATTGATACCAAAATAAAAATAAATTATCAAATAAAGCCTATTTTTTTAGAACCTTTTTGTGATATAATAAAGACAAATTTAGAAGACATCTCCAATGATGACTTAATTTTTTATCTTTCAAAGATTGTTCAATTTAAAAATAAGTTAATAAATATATCTAATTTAAATATTAATTTATTCATGGATAAATTTGTTATAGAGATGTCTAAATGTGAGGTGAATTAAGATGCTTACCGTAACAGGAATAAAATTTTCTTTAAAAGGTCGAGTTTACTATTTTAATAAAAATGATTTAGATTTAAAAATTAATCAAGAAGTAATTGTTGAAACAGAAAGAGGTTTGCAATATGGCTTTGTCTTAATTCCATCTAAAGAAATAGAAGAAGAAACTTTAATAAGTCCCTTAAAAGATATTTTAAGAGTTGCTAATAAAGATGATAGAAAAGTTTATGATAAAAATTTAGAAGAAAGTAAAGAAGCTTTAAAAAAGGCTCGAAGACTTGTTCAAGAATTAAATTTAGAAATGAATATTCTTGATGCTAATTATACTTTTGATAGAAAGCAATTACTTTTTAATTTTACGGCTGATGATAGAATTGATTTTCGTGAACTTGCTAAAAGACTTGCTCAAATATATAAAACGAGAATAGAACTTCGCCAAATAGGTATTCGTGATAAAGCAAGAGAAATAGGAGGACTAGGACCTTGTGGCAGATTTTTATGTTGTAATTCCTTTTTAACAGATTTAAACAGTGTAACAATTAATATGGCTAAAAATCAGATGTTGGCTTTAAACCCTTCGAAAATAAATGGTGCTTGTGGCAGACTTTTATGTTGCCTTGCTTATGAAGATGATACTTATAAAGAATTAAAAAAAGGACTTCCTAATATTGGAGATAACTATAATTATAATGGAGATAATTATAAAGTAATTGATATTGATATTTACAAAAGAAAAGTTAAATTAGAAGATGAAAACCATCATCAAGAAGAGATTTATATAGAAGTATGAAAGTTTTAAATGATATTCTTGATAAGAATTTGAAGATTTATCAAGACGAAGATTTTTTTAAATTCTCTTTAGAGTCTATTTTACTTCCTAATTTTGTAAATGTTAATTTAAGAGATAAAATGATTTTAGATTTATGTACTGGTAATGCTCCTATTCCTTTAATTTTATCCCTTAAGACTAAGGCTAAAATTTATGGAGTTGAACTACAAAAAGAAGTATATGATTTAGCAATTGATAGTATAAAAATTAATCATAAAGAAGATCAAATTACAATTTTAAATGAAGATGTTAAAAACTTAAAACAAGTTTTTAAAGGTGATACATTTGATATAATAACAGTTAATCCCCCTTATTTTAAAGTCTTAGATGATAGTTTAGTAAATGAAAATGCTATTAAAGCAACGGCAAGACATGAAAATAGTTTGACTTTAGAAGAATTAGCAAAGATTACTTTATTTCTTTTAAAAGATAATGGTTCTTTTTATATGGTTCATCGGACGGAACGTTTAATCGAAATATTAGATATTTTAAAAAAATATCGTTTAGTTCCTAAAGAAATAGCATTTATTTATCCTTATAAAGGCAAGACGTCTAAATTATTTATGATAAAGGCTGTTAAAAATGGTCGCGCAGGTTTAAAAATCCAAGAGGGAATTTATATTTATAATAAAGATTTAAGTTATAAAAAAGAAATAAAAGAGTTATTTAGGTGATAATATGGAAGAAAATGTAAAAGAATATTATGATTTTTGTCAAAAAGTTAATTTTGAAAAGAAAGCAATAAGTCGTTTTTGTGAAAGAAAACATCTTTTTTATGATGAATTATTATCGGAAGTTTTTGATTATATGCAATTTACTTTAAAAAAGCCCATTTATGAATTAACAGTAAATGAAGCAACTTTTTTATTTTCCAAAGATAGGGCTCGTTTTATTGATAAGTATCGTATTTTATTAGCAGAAATGGTAAATGCTGATATGCGTTATAATAAAAAATTATGGGAAAGTGAACCTATTTCTAAAATAGTTATTGAGTATTTATTTAGATATTTTCAAAAAGTTAGATTTAATAAACTTCATATAACCGAAAAATGTTTAATTTGGGGACTTGATTATGAAAAAACTTGTACTTTAGTAGCAAGATATGCTTTAAATGTTTGTAAATGGACGAAAGAAAATGTTGAAAATGTTTTTTCTACTTTAATAGATAAAACTTATGATGAAATACCTGTTTTACTAGGAAATATTTTATATATATCTAGTCAAGATGAAATCAATGCTATTTTAGATGCTAGTATTCAAAATTATGTTCAAGTTCAAAAAGATATTAAATCTTTTGTTAGCAAAGCCTATCTTCCTAATCCTGATGCTGCTATAAGTAATTTAGAGAGAAAACTTACAAATTATGCTAGATACCGCCAAACTTTAAAAGCAAGTTTATTAGAAGAACGTGAACAACCTGCTAAGAAAAGTTTAAGTGAAGAAGATAGTAATTCAATAAAGGCTATTCATGATTATATGGTATCTTTAGATGATACAAAAAAGAAAAAATAAAAGAAAGTAAGGTTATTTAAAATGAAATTAATCGTTGGTTTGGGAAATCCTGGCAAAGAATATGCAAAAACAAGACATAATATTGGTTTTCGTTATTTAGATTTATTTGTCATGCAAAATAAATTAGGTAACTTTAAAGAAAAATTTAATGGCTTGTATTTAAAAACAACTTATCAAAACACAGATATTATTTTCTTAAAACCTTTATCATATATGAACTTATCCGGAGAAGTTGTCAAAAAATTCATGAATTATTTTAAAATTTTACCAGAAGATATTTTAGTAATTCATGATGATTTAGATCTTTCATTAGGACGAATAAAGTTAAAAGAAAATGGAAGTGCAGGCGGACATAATGGTATTAAAAATATTATTTCCAATATTCAAACAGAAGAATTTAAAAGATTAAAAATTGGTATTTCTAAAGATATAAAAATGGATACTAAAGATTATGTTCTTGCTGCATTTTCTTTAGAAGAAGAAAAGAAGTTAACTAGTATAAATTCTATAATTGTAAATTTGCTAAATGATTATTTTAAATTACCTTTTAATGATTTAATGTCAAAATATAATAGGAGAGATTTAGGTGAATAAATTATTTGATTTATTTAATATAAGTTATCAAGAAAATCTTGGCTTATCAGGAATGACTGATGAGTCTTTTTGCCTTTCTTTATTAAAAACTTTTCAAGAAGAAAAAAGAAGTATTGTTGTTGTTACTGCTAGTTTACCTGATGCTAATAATTTATTGAATATTTTAACATCTTTAACTAACAATGTTTTATTTTTTCCTATGGATGATTTTTTAACAAGTGAAGCCCTTAGTACAAGTCCTGATTTAATGATAACAAGATTAGAAACCTTAAATGAATTGTTAAAAGGCTCTCCAGAGATTGTTATTACCCACATGATTAGTTATTTAAGATATTTACCTAATAAAAAAACTTATGAAAAAAATGTTTTAACTTTGAAAAAAGGAGATACAATTGCTCCTAAAGATTTAGTTGAATTATTTTATAATATTGGTTATAAAAGAGAAAGTTTAGTAACAACTACAGGTGAATTAGGTGTAAGAGGTTTTATCATTGATATTTTTCCAGTATCCGAAAATCATCCTATCCGTTTTGAATTTTTTGGTGATGAGATAGACTCCATTAGAATTTTCGATGAAGAAACGCAAAAGTCTTTAGAAGAAATAAAAGAAATAACAATTTATCCTTATACAGAGTTCTTATTAGATGACTATGAAAATTTAAAAGAAGAAGAACGTAAACAAAAAAATTTACCTAAATATCTTAAAAATACGAAAAATATCTTAGATTATGTAAATAAACCTATAGTAATTGCAAGAGATTATACTATTATTTTAAATACTTATCAAAAGATGCAGGAAGAAATAAAAGTTTATCAAGAAAATGATAAAAATTATCATGGTTCTTATATGTTTCCTCTAGATATTTTAGATAAAGATAAAGTTGTTCATTATTTAAGTTTAGATAATTTACTTCCTAATCATGAATTTTCTAACTATTTAAATTTTCATGTTAAAGAGTCTCCTAAATTTCATGAAAATATAGATTTAATTAATAAATATTTAAAAGAAGCCCTTGGTTTAAAAAAACAAGTTATTATTTGTTTGAAAGAATATCAAATTAAAAACTTTCTTAAGTATTTAGAAGTTCCTTATGTTTTAACAGATATTAATAATTTAAGTAATAATTTAGTTAATATTGTGATATTTGATTTACCAAAAGGTTTTCTTCTTGAAACAGCCGTTGTTTTAACGGATAAAGATTTGTTTAATATAAGTGCTACGAAGAAAAAATATAAAACGAAGTTTAAATATGCGACCAAGATAAGTAATGTTAATAAATTAGTAAAAGGCGATTATATTGTTCATAGTATTAATGGGATAGGTATTTATAATGGTATAAAAACTTTAAAGGTTGGTACTTTACAAAAAGATTATTTAGAAATACTTTATAAAGATAATGATAAACTTTATATACCAGTTGAAAAAATTGAACTTATTAGTAAATATTCTGGTAAAGAAGGAGTAACTCCTAAGATAAATGGTTTAGGAAGTTCAGAATGGCGAAAGAATAAGCAACGAATTATTAATAAAGTTCATGATATTGCTGAAAAATTAATAAGATTATATGCAGAAAGAGAAATGCAAAAAGGTTTTGCTTTTTCTAAAGATACTAAGTATCATGAGGATTTTTACAATGAATTTATGCATGAACCAACTTTAGATCAATTAACAACTTATGAAGAAATAAAACGGGATATGGAAGATGAGCATCCAATGGATAGACTTTTATGTGGAGATGTTGGCTTTGGCAAAACAGAAGTGGCTTTCCGGGCTATCTTTAAAGCCGTTTATGATGGTAAACAAGTTTTATATCTTTGTCCAACAACCATCCTTTCTAATCAACAATATCAAAATGCTTTAGAAAGATTTAAAAGTTTCCCTGTTAATATAGAATTATTTAATCGTTTTACAACAGCAAAAAAAGCGAAAGAAATTATAAAAAAATTAGAAACTGGCGAAGTTGATGTTGTAATAGGAACCCATCGTTTATTAAGTGATGATATTAAACCTCGTGATTTAGGACTTTTAATTATTGATGAAGAACAAAGATTTGGGGTTAAACATAAAGAAAAATTAAAGCAATATAAAGCAAATGTTGATGTTTTAACTTTAACGGCAACGCCAATTCCAAGAACCTTACAAATGTCAATTATTGGAATTAGATCATTATCAGTTATCAAAACGCCTCCTGTAAATAGATTTCCTGTTCAAACTTATGTTGTCTATGAACAAGAACAATTAATAAAAGATGCTATTGTTAAAGAATTAGCAAGAGATGGGCAAGTATTTATTCTTTATAATCGGGTGGAAACAATTGAAAACAAAATGCTAGAAATTCAAAAACTTGTACCAAGTGCAAAAATAGTAGTCGCTCATGGGCAATTATCTAAAGTAGAACTAGAAAATAGAATGTTAAAATTTATTAATCATGAATACGATATTTTACTTTGTACAACGATAATAGAAACTGGTATTGATATTTCTAATGCTAATACTTTAATAGTTTTAGATGCTTCAAAATTTGGTCTTGCTCAACTTTATCAAATACGAGGAAGAGTTGGAAGAAGTGATAAAATTGCTTATGCTTATTTAATGTATCCTGAACATAAAATTTTAAATGAAGAAGCCGTTAAAAGACTAAATGTTTTAAAAGAATTTACAGAGTTAGGAAGTGGGTATAATATAGCAAGTCGAGATTTATCCATAAGAGGAGCCGGGGATATTTTAGGAAGTGAACAGGCAGGTTTTATTGATACTGTTGGAATAGATTTATATTTAAAAATCTTAAATGATGAAATTAAACGTTTAAAAGGAGAAGTTATTGCTCCTGAAGAAATAAAAGATGAAAAACCTTTAATGAATGTATCTACTCATATAGACGATAAATATGTAACGGAAAGTGATTTAAAAATTGAAATTCATAAATTAATTAATACTATAGACTCTTATGAAAAATTACTAAGTGTTAAAGAAGAATTTGAAGATAGATTTGGAAAAGTCTCAGAAGAAATACTTGTTTATATGTATCAAGAATGGTTTGAAAAATTAGCTAAGTCGAAAGGAATAGAAGAAGTTTTCGAAACGAAAGATAAAATAGAACTTATATATTCAATAGAAGCAACGAAAGAAATAAATGCCGAAGCACTATTTACAAAATCATTTTCTATTTCGCATGATTTTAAATTTACTTATGCTGGCTTGCGACTTCATGTTATCTTGCCTTTAAAGAATTTGGATAAGCACCCTGTTTATTACTTAATTGATTTATTAAAAGATTAAAAAAGAAGTCAAATTAAATATTTTATGATATTCTAATAAAAAGATAATAAAGAAAGGATTTTATAGGTTATATGAAAAAAAATATTATATTAGTTTTAAAAGGAATGATTGTTGGTCTTGCCAATGTTATCCCAGGAGTAAGTGGTGGTACTTTAATGATTACGTTAGGAATTTATGAAAAAGTAATTGATGTTATAAGTCATTTCTTTAAAAACTTTAAAGAAAATTTAAAATTTATTCTTCCTCTTGGAATAGGTCTTGTTTTAGCAATTTTATTATTTAGTAAAATAATAGGTTTAAGTTTAGATAAATATCCATTTGCAACAACTCTATTCTTTATTGGTTTAATTTTAGGAGGATTACCTCTTTTATGGAAAAAGGTTAATACCAAGAAAAAGAAAATTAGTAATTGGTTAGTTTTTGCTTTAACTTTTGCTCTTGTAACAACTTTTGCTTTTTTAAAGTCTGGTAATAATGTTCAAGTGTTAGAAAATTTAGGACTAGGTGGTTATCTTTTATTATTCTCGGTTGGTATTATAGCATCTTCTACAATGATTATTCCAGGTATAAGTGGTTCTTTTGTTTTAATGCTTTTAGGTTATTATAAACCAATTATTGATACGGTTCGTAGTCTTACTAATTTTAGTCTATTAGGTCATAATATTATAATTCTTGGTATTTTTGGTTTAGGAGTTTTAATAGGAATTATTTTAGTTGCTAAATTGATAGAATTTTTATTAAAGAAATATGAAGTAAAAACTTACTATGGAGTTTTAGGTTTTGTCTTAGCCTCTATGATTGCTATTATTAAACCCCTTCTTGGAATTGATTTAAATTTTCTAGAAGTAATCGTTGCTTTTATCCTTTTCATAATAGGTTTTCTTGCAGCATACAAAATGAGTGAAAAATAAAAGAGATAAAAAATCTCTATATCTTAGGACTATCTAGTCCTTTTTCTTTTCTGTTATTTAAGTCATTTAAAAAAGAATTATACAAAAAAATAATTTGTTTTAATTTTAAAATCTTATTATAGGCTTTTCCTTCGATATCTCTATAACCAAAAGCCTCTAAATAATTCCTTTTACTAAGTTCTTCTAAACCTCTTTTTTCACTTATTTTAATACGATTTTCTAATTTCTTTAATTCTTGTTCTAAAATACTTTTTTCATTTTCTATATTAGTTATTTCTTTTTGAATTGTTTCTATATCTAAACTAGCAACAAAAGCGTGATAATTACCTTGTTTCTCCTTTAATAATTCTTTAAAGGAAGTAAAACTTTCTGGTTCAAGAACTGTATTAATATAATCATTAATTAAATCTAATAATTCCATAAAAATACCTCTTTTAAGAATATAACATAAAACTAGCAATTTGACAAATATATGTAAAATTGATATTCTATTAATGTAAGAAAGTATAGAAAGGATATATATGAACGAAAAAGACGATATTAAGAAGCAGTTGGAAGTTAAAAATAAAGAAATTTATCTTAATAAACTAAATCTTGATGTTGATAATAATTTGGAAGTTCTTGTTTTAGCAATTGATAATTTATTAACAACTTTATCTCATGAATTAACTCTTAAAGTAATTGATATTGCTGAAAGTTTTCGTGATAAAAAAGAAATGGAAGAAGATATTAAAGTTTTTATGAATGATTATCGAGAAATTTTAATGAAACTTTTGGATGATAAAAAATCTTTTTTACAAAATAATTTAGTTATAGAAGATGATTTAGAATTAACAAGAAAGAATTTAGATAGTAATTACCAAAAGTTAAAAAGTGAATTGGAAACTTCTTCTAAAGAAATAATAATTAAATTAGAAAATAATTTACAAAAGTATTTAGATACTAATTTTAAAATAGATAGATTAAAAAAATATTTAAAAAATATCTTTCTTTTAAATTTAAATAATAAAGTTTTAGAAATAATAAAAGGTCGAGATATAATACTTATTAATACATTTAAAGAAACATATTTAAAGTATTTAGAATTAAATAAAAATACAGTAGGAATAAATTAATATAAAATAAATATAATTTGATAAAATAAAAGAATAGTTATAGAAATTTATAATTTTTAAAATAAAGAAAATCAAGATAAAAAAAGTTTAGTTAAAAATAAACTTTAAGATAAAATAAGACTTGTAACTTAAGTATATTTTTCTAAAATTAACCAATAATAAAATTGGGTGATTAAATGAAAACAACTGGTATGGTTAGACGAGTTGATAGTTTAGGAAGAATAGTTATTCCAAAAGAAATAAGAAAGGTTTTAAAGATAAAAGAAAATGAACAAGTAGAAATAAATATATCTGATGATAGTATTATTTTAAATCGTTATTCAGAAATAAATGATTATGATATTTCTTTAACTAATTTAATTGATGCAATTTCTAAAGTTTATGGAAAAAATGTTTTGTTAACTAATTTAAATGCTATTGTTTTAACTTCAAAAGATTATCAAGAATATAAAGGTTTAGAATTAAGTCCTTATTTAAATAATATTTTAGATGAAAGAAAAGAAGTATTTGAAAATATTCCTGTTAATTTATCACTTAATAGTGAACTTCCTGATAAAAAAGTTTCTTATGCTATAAAAACAGTTATAAAAAATGGTGATATTGTAGGATTATTAATTTTAATTACTGATAATAATTTAGAAAATAATGATTTAAAAATACTTGAACTTGTTAATTCTTTTTTAGATAAATATCTTGAATAGAATTTTATTTTATGTTAGAATACTTAAAAAGCAAAGAAGAAATGAGTAAATTTAAAAGTTTTTTTAGAGATGTTTTGGGTGGTGCAAAAAACAATAACTTTGAATTGAAGATGGTTTTGGAGCTTGGCAACACGTATACTTGCGTTAAAAGTAATAAGACATAGTAATATGTGAAATAAGGTGGTACCACGAGATTTTCGTCCTTTGGATGAAAATCTTTTTTTAGGAGGAAATATGAAGAAACGAATGTGTATTTTCTTTAATTTAGAAAAATAAAATAAAAGGATAGGAGATAATTATGGAAAAGAAAAAATATTATATAACAACGCCTATTTATTATCCATCAGCTAATTTTCATATTGGGCATTGTTATACAACGGTATCGGCTGATTGTTTAGCAAGATTTAAAAAACAAAATGGTTATGATGTTTATTTTTTAACTGGAAGTGATGAACACGGTTTAAAAATTCAAAAGAAAGCAACTGAAGCAGGAGTTTCTCCACAAGAATATGTGGATAAAATTATTGCTGATGCAAAGGATTTGTGGAAAACTTTAAATATTAATTATGATAAATTTATAAGAACTACGGATGATTATCATGTTGCAATTGTTCAAAAAATATTTAAAAAGTTATATGACCAAGGTGATATTTACAAAGGAGAATATAAGGGCCTTTATTGTACTCCGTGTGAGTCTTTTTGGACGGAAACGCAATTGGTAGATGGTAAATGTCCTGATTGTGGAAGAGAAGTAAGTGAAGTATCCGAAGAAGCCTATTTCTTTAGATTAAGCAAATATCAAGATAGGTTAGTTGATTACATTGAAAGTCATCCAGAATTTATTCAACCTGTATCAAGAAAAAATGAAATGTTAAATAATTTTATTAAGCCAGGACTTGAAGATTTATGTGTATCTAGAACTACTTTTACTTGGGGAATACCAGTTACTTTTGATAATAAACATGTTATATATGTTTGGATTGATGCTTTATCAAATTATATAAGTGCTTTAGGTTATTTAACAGAAGATGATAGTTTGTTTAAAAAGTATTGGCCCGCTGATTTACATATAGTAGGTAAGGAAATCGTTCGTTTTCATACGATTATTTGGCCTTGTTTATTGATGGCTTTAGATTTACCACTTCCAAAGCAAGTATTTGGACATGGTTGGTTAATTATTAATGGTGGAAAGATATCTAAAAGTTTAGGTAACTATCGTGATCCACGAGAATATGTTAAATTATATGGAGTTGATGCCATTCGTTATTATTTATTAAGAGAAGTTCCTTTTGGTTCGGATGGTAATTTTAGTGAAGAATTATTAGTTACGCGTTATAATACAGATTTAGCCAATACCGTTGGTAATTTAGTAAATAGAACATTGTCAATGTTAACCAAATATTTTGATGGTATAATTTTAAAATCAGATGTTAAAACAGAATTTGATGATGATTTAATTAATTTAGTTGTTGGAACTAAAAAGAAAGTAAAAGATTACATGGATAAATTAGAAATACCAGAAGCCCTTGATGCTATTTTTGATATTTTTCGAAGATGTAATAAATATATTGATGAAACAACCCCTTGGTTACTTGCTAAAGAAGAAAATAAAGATAAACTAAAAACAGTTTTATATAATTTATTAGAAGCAATTCGTATAGGTGCTGTTTTACTAGAGGCTTTCTTACCTGATACTTCTAAAGAAATATTAAGAGAGTTGAATACAAAAGAGACATCCTATTCAGACCTTGAAAAATTTGGCTTATTAGAAGAAAATATTCATATTAACGATTTTAAACCAATTTTTATGAGAATTGAGAAAAAAGATGAATAAAGAAAGTTTAACGGATACGCATTTTCATTTGGATTTAAATGATGATATTGCTTTAATACTAGAAAGAGCAAGGAAAAATAATGTTCAGAATTTTATTATTTCTGGTTGTGATTTAAAAGGTATTAAAGAGGGAATAGAAATTATTAATCGTTATCCAGGAATATATTTAACAATAGGAATTCATCCTGACGAGATAAAAGATTTTCATGATGATACAATTTCTTATTTAGAAAAATTGTTACTTGAAAACAAAAAAATTATAGGAATAGGTGAAATTATTATCATAATAAAGAAAATAAAGAAGAGCAAAAAAGAATTTTTAAGGCTCAATTAGATTTAGCAACTAAATTAAATCTTCCGGTTGTAATTCATACAAGAGATGCTTTTAATGATACTTATAATATTTTAAAAGAATATAAGTTAAAAGGAACAATTCATTGTTTTAGTGGTTCTAAAGAGACAGCTTTATTGTATATTGATTTAGGTTATTTACTTGGAATAGGTGGCGTTTCGACATACAAAAATACTAATTTAAAAGAAACTTTAAAAAGTATTCCTCTTACAAGTATTGTTTTTGAAACTGATAGTCCTTATTTAACACCTGAACCAATTAGAAAAGAAGTAAATGAACCTAAAAATGTAAGTATTATTTGTGATAATTTATGTGCTATAAAAAATATATCAAGAGAAGAAGCAACGCGAGTAACTACTGATAATGTTTTAAGAATGTATAACAGGCTAAATTGATTAGTCTGTTTTTTTCAAATAACGACAAATTAATATTAAATTTATAGTATAATGATTATTAGGAGATGGTTTTATGGATAAATCAGAAGTATTAAAAGCAATAGAATATTTAAGAAAATATAAAACGGAAACGGATAGAATAGAAGTTAAATCTGCATCTTTAGGTTTTCCTAAAAAATGTTATGATACTTTTTCTAGTTTTTCAAATACACATGGTGGTTTAATTATCTTTGGTATAAATGAACAAAAAGATTTTGAAATTGAAGGTGTGTATAATTTAAATAATATTCAACAACAAATAACAGATTTATGTAGTGACTCACTAGAACCAGCGATACGTCCTGAAATTTTGCCATTAAATTTAGATGGTAAAGAAATTTTAGCAGTTAAAATAGAAGAAATTTCCCAAAATAAAAAACCATGTTATTTATAAACCTAAAGGTATTAAAAATGGATCTTATATAAGAATTGGTGATCGAGATGATCTTATGACAGATTACGAGTTGTATGCTTTACAAAGTTATAAAGATCATATATTTGAAGATACAAGACCAACTAAAAGAGCGACCATTGAAGATTTAAATAAAGAGGAATTAATAACATATATTGAAAAAGTAAAAAGTAATAAACCTCATTTTTCTAAAAATAAATTTGATAAATGTTTAAAGTTGTGTGGAATAATAGATAAAAATAATGAATATACTTATCCAACACTTGCTGGAACCATGATATTTGGAGATTATCCTCAACTCTTTGTTGCTTGTGTAGTTGTTCCTGGTAAAGAATTAGGAGATACTGGATTATTAGGAGAACGATTTATAGATAATAAAAGGGTAGAAGGAACAATTGAAGAAATGCTTAATGAAACTATGAATTTTTTAAGGCGAAATATGAAAACAAGCATAATAATTGATGCAAACGGAAATAGAATAAATAGAACAGAATATCCTTTAGAAGCATTAAGAGAGGCCGTTGCTAACGCTTTAATTCATAGAGATTATTCAACTCAAACAGAAAACGCTTATATTTCTGTTAATATGTATGATGATAGAATTGAGGTTATAAATCCTGGAACATTATATGGAACTAATAAATTAGAAAAACTTGGAACAGCAACAACAATGGAAGCGAGAAATCCTACTCTTGTTAGAATTTTAGAGGAAAAAGGCTCAGTAATTGAAAATAGACATTCAGGTATTCCAACGATGAAAAGGGAAATGAAAAAGTATGGTTTGCCGGAACCTGAATTTTATGAAGAACGAGATAGTTTTAAGGTAATATTTAGAAATCAAACAGAATTTCAAACATTATATAATAATTTAGAAAGTGGTGCACAAAGTGGTGCACAAACTCTAGGTGTATCACAGGATATTATAGATAAAATATTAAATTTTTGTATTGAACCTAGAACAGCTCAAGAAATAAGAAATCATATAGGAATATTATCCAAAAGATATGTTGGAGAAAATATAATTAGACCATTAATTGATAAAAAATTATTAGATTTTACTAATAAAAAAAGTATAAATGCTAGAAATCAAAAGTATATTACTATTAATAGAAAATAAAAAAACTCTATCGACTAACTAGTAGTATAAACATTAAATGTTATAACTATAGTTTGATAGAGTTTTAAAAAAAGCGTAAATGCTTTTAACAAGTAATACCAAAATCACTTGTCATTTATATTATGCTTAGTTAAAAATAATTTATACATTTATTTTAAAAAAATTAAAAAAAGAAAATTATTAATTAAAAAATAAAAAATAAAAAAAGTAAAGTCTAATGTTAAAATATTCTTAAATTATTTTAAAGAAAATAAAAAAATAAGGAGTGATTATTAATTGATTTGACTTAAAATCTTTAAAGTGATATAGTTATCATATAATAGAGGTGGTTTACTTTGAAATGGAAAAAGAAGCAAACTAAACGTATTTTAGCCTATTTTGGTGGATTGTTTTTTGTTATTTTTTTGCTATTTTTAGTTGCAAATAGTAATTCATCTAATGATATAGTGGTTAGTAATATTAATAACATAAAGACAATTGAGTCTTCAAAGTTAATGTCTTTTAGTAATCTTAATTTGAATTCTTTACAAGGTAATTTATCAAATATAGTAAGAGTTTTTTCAATTTCAGAATTAGAACAAAATGAAAATAAATTAGTTGAGTTTGAAGGAACTTTAACAGGATATGGACCTGATTGTGTAGGATGTAATGGTAATCTTGGATGTAATCCAAGTCATAATGTTCAAAATGGTAATATTTATTATGAAGATAATACTTATGGAAAAATTCGTATTTTGGCGGCTGATGAGAGTATTCCTTGTGGTAGTATTGTAAAAATTTCCAATTTTTCCCATGAACCAGGTGATTTTTATGGGATAGTTTTGGATAGAGGAAGTGATATTCATGGTTTAACTATGGATTTACTTTATAATAGTGAAAGTGAGATACAAAATTTAGGTAGATCATATAATATTAATTTCAAAATCGAACGATGGGGATATTAAAAAAATGTAAAGTTAATGACAATGATTGAAAAAATGTTGTCAATGAGAAAAAAATATGTTAATATTTTATGTATAAGGTAGGTGACTAATTTGAAAAATCGTTCAAAACAAACAGTCTTTATAATTGTAGGTCTTGTTTTATTAATAGTTACAGTATTTAGTGTATCTTTCGCATTCTTCAGTTATGCTAAAAATGGTACTACTAACAACGTAATTAAAACAGGTAAAGTTGATTTTACTTATTCTAATGAGTCAGCATTGTCTTTATCAAATCAATTTCCACAAGATGCTGCGAGTGCTATAGCAACCGCCTCTAAATTCAAATTTACTGTTAAGGCTAATATTCCTTCAACTGTAGGTGCAGTTACTTATAAGGTATATGGTATTAAGGGTGATACATCTAAAGAATCTCAAGGCTTTACAAGAATGGCAGATGGTGATATAAGTTTACATCTTACAACAACAGCTGGAGCCGCAGTTACACTTGAATCTCCATATAAAGATACTAATGGAGGAGCAATTGCTGGTTCTAGTGAAACAGGCTTCCTATTAGCAACTTCAACAATTCAACCAGGTCAAAATGTTACTCATGAATACGAATTACAAATGTGGGTAAATGATACCGTAAAGATTTCTGATAGTGAATCAGATGCAGATTATTGTGCTAGTGCTGATTCTGCAGCAACTGAAGGAAAAGACGATGGTTCTACATGTGTTAGTAAAAAGCCTGTTTATAGCAAGACATATTATAGTTTGAAAGTAAAAGTTGAAGCGAGCGATAATGCTGAAGTATTTGGAGGTTAGAAATAACGTTCTAAATAAAATGTCAATAAACTGTCTTTGCTATTGATTAATAGAAAAATTAAGTTATAATGAAAATAGGAGGTGTCATAGAATGAATGATAACATTCAAGCAAATTATGCCGAAATGCACGGTATAGCTACTAAAGTAGCAAGTTCAGCAGAAGATTATTCACGTGGTGTTGAAGATATCTATAAAATAATTGAGGATCTAGAAACCAATTGGCAAGGTGTTGATAATTTATCATATGTTAACACCGCAAAATCTTATCAAGAAGATTTATTAGCATTAGGAAAAGCATTAGATAATTATTCTAAATTTTTAACTGCTTCAGCTGATGCTATTAAAGGAACACAAGATGATATAGCCGATGCGGCAAGTAGAATGTAAGGAGGGAAAAAGATGGCAGCACCAGAAGAATTAAAAGTATCACCACAAGCGTTAAAAACAAGTTCAACACAAATTGAAAGAAAGGTATCTGAAATAAGTTCGGCATTAGATATAATATCTTTACAAATGCAAAAATTACCAGATAGTTTTAAGGGAACAGCAGCTTCAGAGTTCATGGATAAGTATCAAGCTTTAACTAAAAGATATGATGCTTTTGAAGGAGCAATGCTTGCTTATGCTAAGTTTTTAAATAAGACATCTGAAACTTATGCTGAAACAAATACCGAAATTGCAAATTTGGCTCAACAATATTTGGATGAATAATAAATTCAGTTAATTAAAGTTTGAATGCAAATAGTGTTTAAACTTTTTTAATTGTCATTAAATTATATTGTCAATTTTTTACAAAAAGTAATTGCATTTTTTTAAAAACTATTATATTATTATTATAGAACATGGAGTTCAAAAGGAGGATTACATATGAAAATAACATCAGTAGATGTCAGAAGATTTGAAAAAGAAGGATCTCGTATGAAAGGACGTGCTACAGTACAATTAGATGACTGTTTTGTAGTTCGCGATATTCGTATTATTGACGGAGACAATGGTTTATTTATTGCAATGCCAAGTAAGAAAGTACCAGGTGGTCATAGAGATATAGCACATCCAATTAATCGTGAAACAAGAAAGATGTTTGAAGATGCTGTCTTAGAAGCTTACGAACATGCTGAAGTAGAAGAACCAACGAATACTGAAGAAGAAGAATAAAGACCAATGGTCTTTTTTTTAATTTAATTAATAAACTTAATTGGAGGCTTATATGGAAAGAGAAAGAGAATTACATAATTACAATCATGTTTTCAATTTAGTTGAAAGAAAAAATGTTAGTTTAAGTGGAGTTAAAAAAATTGATAGTTTTGATAGTGAAGAATTTTTAATTGAAACAGTTATGGGATATGTTGTTTTAAAGGGAGAAGGGCTAGAATTAATTAAACTTGATACTTTACAAGGTGTTGTAACCATTAAAGGTATGGTTAATAGTATGGCTTATATTGATGAAGTAAATAAAAAAAATAAAGAAAATTCTGTTATAAGTAGGTTATTTAAATGAGTTTAATAATTCAAATACAATCCCTTGCTTATACTTTTTTATTTGGACTTTATCTTGCTTTCTTTTTTAATTTATTATATAGAATTTTATTTACCAAGCATATTTTAATTAATATATTTATTAATTTCTTTTTTGTATTTTTAAATAGTATTTTGTATTTTTATTTTTTATTTAAAGTTAATAACGGTATTATTCATCTTTATTTATTGTTTACTTTTATCTTAAGTTTCTTTTTATATAACCTTTTATTTAAAAAACTTCGGGGAAATGGTTGAAAAATAAGTGTCATTTGACACTTTAAGGTTTAACTTAACTTGAAATAAGGGTCCATTTTTGATATGATTAATATGATAGGATGGTGATAAATTGGCTAAGAAGAAAAAAGTAAAGAAAAAAGCAAAACGTTTAGTAACTTTTGGTCTTGCCTCTTTTTTATTGATTGTAATAATCAGTTTCACTGTCCTTAAAGTTGTGATTGAAATAGTCGACAAGTATCAAGAAAAAACTAACTTAGAAAATAAATTAGTATCCTTGCAGGAAAAGGAAAAAGAATTAGAAAATAATGTTAATAAATTAAAAGATCCAGAGTATTTAGCACGATATGCCCGTGAAAAGTATTTTTATTCCAAAGATGGAGAATTAATACTTAGAATACCAGAAGATGAAGAGGAAGATAATTAAGGAAATGTTATTATATTTATTCAGAATATAGTCAAATAGAAGATGATGTTATAACACTTCAAGAAAATTTAGAACCTATTATCACTCTTTTTGCTAGTTATGATAAAAGTATGCATGATAAAGTACCAGAAACATATTTTAGAAAAGAAAATGATACAACAAAATTCAAATAAATTTAATAAATAATAACCTAAAAAATATCAATAAGGAATTGAACCTCAAAAGTTTGAAAGTTTGATTATCTAAAGATATTTTTTTCTTTAAATTCAAAATATTTTCTTTAAATAAGAATATTAAAAGAAAAGGTAATTACTACTTGCTAAAACCATATAAATTTAGTAAAATACTTTAAAAGGTGAAGAGATGGATTTAGTATACGATTTTTTAGAAAATAAAATTAAATTAACTAAAGAAGATAGCATAGTTGTTGGTGTAAGTGCAGGACCAGACTCTATGTGTCTTTTGTATCTACTTTTAGAATTACAAAAAAAGATAGGCTATAAAATTATAGTTGCTCATATTAATCATCAAAAAAGAGAAGAAAGTAAGGAAGAAGAAAGTTTTTTAAAAGAATACTGTTTAAATCATAATTGTTCTTTTGAAAGTATGCGGATTGAAAAATATGGAACAGGTAATTTTCATAAAGAAGCAAGAGAAATTCGTTATAAGTTTTATCAAGATTTAATTAATAAATATCAGGCTGCTTATTTAATGACGGCTCATCACGGCGATGATTTGATTGAAACTATTTTAATGCGTTTAGTTCGCGGTTCAACTTTAAGTGGCTATAAAGGTATTTCTTTAATTACAAATATGGATAATTATTTTATTGTAAGACCTTTATTATATGTAACTAAAGAAGAAATAGAAAATTTTAATAAAGCTAATAATATTCCTTATCGAATTGATCAAAGTAATTTTTCCAATAAATATACAAGAAATCGTTACCGACATAATGTTTTACCTTTTTTAAAAGAAGAAAATAAGAATGTTCATTTAAAGTTTTTGAAATTTAGTGCTATGCTTACGGAATGTGATAATTATATTGAAAAAGTTCTAAATAATGCTTATAATAATATTTATCAAGATGCTAAACTTGATATTTCCTTGTTTAAAGAAGAAGATATTTTTCTTCAAAAAATGTTATTAGAAAAAATATTATTAAATTTTTATGATGATTTATCTTTTGTTGAAAGTAAACATATTGATATTCTTTTAAATCTTATTAGAAAGAATAAAAGTGGTAGTAAAATAAGTCTTCCTTTGGGGATTATAGCAAAAATTGATTATGGTTATTTTCTTTTAGAAAAATCGAATAATTTAGATAGTAATTATTGTTATCTTTTAGAAGATGGTTTAAAACTTCCTAATGGAATGACTTTTCAAGAATATCACGGTAAAGAAAATGGTAATGATGTAATTCATTTAATAAGTTCTGATATAGATTTACCACTTTATGTTAGAAGTAAAAAAGTAGGAGATGCTATAGAATTAAAAGGAATGAATAAATTTAAAAAAGTAAGTGATATTTTTATTGATAAGAAGTTAAGTCGTGATAAAAGAGATAGTTATCCTATAGTAGTAGATAGTAGTGGAAAAATTATTTGGATACCTAAATTAAAAAAATCAAAATATGATAGTCAAAATCATGAATTATGTGATATAATATTTAAATGTTTGTAAGGAGAGATTTTAATGAATAAAAAAGATATAAGAAAAGGTATAATACCTTATGTAGTTTTAATTGTAATAATGCTAGCTGTAATTTACTTTTTTAATGTTTTAAATGTTAAAGTAAATGAATTAACATATGATAAGTTTGTTGCTAGTTTGAATAATAATGAAGTAAAGGAAATAACAATTGTTCCTAGTATTGATGAAGGAATATATGATATAAGTGGACAATTAAAAGATTATTCTGAAAAAGAAAGTTTTCATGTTCAAGTACCTTTATCAGAAGAAGTAATGAAATATATTGCAACGGCTAATGAAAAATATGATTTTGAAATTAATACTAAAGGTGATCCAAATGGTAGTATGTGGATTGTTGTTATTTTAAATTTCTTACCACTTATCATTATTGGTGTCTTAATGTTTTTCATTGTTTCTAAACAAGTTGGTGGTAATAATAAATCGTTTGATTTTGGAAAAAGTCGTGCTAAATTAGATGATAGTCAAAAGAAAGTTACATTTAATGAAGTAGCAGGACTTAAGGAAGAAAAAGAAGAATTAAAAGAATTAATAGATTTTTTGAAAAATCCTAAGAAATTTCAAAAACTTGGAGCAAGAATTCCTAAGGGTGTATTATTAGTAGGTCCTCCAGGAACTGGTAAAACTTTACTTGCTAGAGCCGTTGCTGGGGAAGCAAATGTACCTTTCTATTATATAAGTGGTTCTGACTTTGTAGAATTATTTGTTGGTGTAGGTGCTAGTCGTGTTCGTGATATGTTTAGACAAGCAAAACATAATGCTCCTTGTTTAATATTCATTGATGAAATTGATGCTGTTGGTCGTCAAAGAGGAACTGGTTTAGGTGGAGGTCATGATGAACGTGAACAAACCTTAAATCAATTGTTAACGGAAATGGATGGTTTTGGGGCTAATGAAGGAATTATCATTATAGCGGCAACTAATAGAGCAGATGTTTTAGATCCTGCTTTATTAAGACCAGGAAGATTTGACCGTCAAGTAACCGTTAATTTACCAGATGTAAAGGCTCGTGAAGAAATATTAGAAGTTCATGCTCGTAATAAGATTTTAGATAAAAATGTAACTTTAAGTAATTTAGCCAAAAGAACTCCAGGTTTTTCTGGGGCTGACCTTGAGAACTTATTAAATGAAGCGGCTTTACTAGCTGTTCGCAGAAATAAGGATGCTATTACAATGAGTGAAGTAGATGAAGCAACTGATAGAGTTTTAATGGGACCTGCTAAAAAGAGTAAAAAATATACAGATGAAGAGAAGAGAATGGAAAAAAGACTTGTTTCATATCATGAGGCTGGACATGTTGTTTTAGGATTAAAATTAAATTCTGCTAATATTGTTCAAAAAGTTACCATCATTCCAAGAAGTTATGCTGGTGGTTATGCTATGATGGTTCCAAAAGAAGAAAAATATACCCAAACAAAAAGAGAATTATTGGAGCAAATTACAGGTTTACTTGGAGGTCGTGTATCGGAAGAGTTAAACTTTGGAGAAATTACAACGGGTGCTCATAATGACTTTGAAAAAGCAACCAAAATCGCAAGAGCAATGGTTACAGAATATGGTATGAGTGATTTAGGACCAGTTCAATTAGAACATCAATCAGAAGGTGTTTTCTTAGGGCGTGATTATAATAAGAGTCGTAACTTCTCTGATATTGTTGCTCATGAAATAGATGAAGAAATAAGAAAAATAGTTGGAGAATGTTATCAAAAAGCAACCGAAATATTAAAAGCCAATGCTGATTTAGTAAAATTAATTGCTAATGCTTTACTTGAAAGAGAAACTTTAACAAAAGAACAAATCGAATATTTAGTAGAACATAAAGAATTACCAGAAGATACAACTTTTGAAGATATGACTTTAGATGAATTAAAAGATTTAGCTAAAGATAAAAATATTAAAGGATATTCTAAACTAAGTAAGGATGAATTAATTAGATTACTTGAAGCAAATGATATAGAACCAACGGATGCAACGGATTTAAAAGATGAAGAAAAAGAAGAAAAATAACAAAATTTCTTCTTTTTTATTAATTTAGAATAAAGATAATATTTTAATATTTATTATTTTATTTTGTTTGTTTAGAACCAAGTAAAGATTTTTTTTAAAATAAATTTGCAAAATGATAACTTCTATTGAAGTTGAATAATTATTAGTTATTAAAAATTTAAAAGTTTTTGATAACTTTTTTCTTTTATAGAAACTTTTTCTAAATCTTTTTGATTGCTAAAGAAAATAGAGTATGCTATAATCTTTATGTTAGAAATGAGGTAATTTGATGTCGTTTTTAGATTATTTATTTAAAAATATTGCAAGTATTTATCCGAGTGTTAGAAATATAAATAATACGATTGGAACCGTTATTACAATTTTATTTGCATATAAAAGTATTTATTTTATAATGGGAATGGTTGCAACGAGAAAATTTAAAGAAGCTAAGAAAAAATATAAATATGGTATTTTAATAGCAGCCCGTAATGAAGAAAAAGTTATTGGTAATTTACTTGATAGTATTAAAAAACAAGATTATCCTAGTGATTTAATAACTACCTTTGTTATTGCTGATAATTGTACAGATAAAACTGCTCAGATTGCGAGAGATCATGGGGCAATTTGTTATGAAAGATTTGATGACTTGCATAAAACAAAAGGTTTTGCTTTACAATTTTTAATGGATAGAATAGGGGAAGATTATGGTAGATTATCTTTTGATGGTTATTTTATCTTTGATGCTGATAACCTTTTAAAAAGTGATTATGTAAGTAAAATGAATAATGCGTTTGCATCAGGAGAAAAAATTATTACATCTTATAGACATTCCAAAAACTTTGATGAAAACTGGATATCTTCTACTTATGCTATTCACTGGTTAAGGTCAATTAGAACAGATCATCGAGCAAGGTCAATTTTACGACTTGCAACAAATATTCAAGGAACAGGTTTTTTGTTTGCTTCTGAACTAGTAAAAGATGGTTGGAAATATACTTCTTTAACTGAAGATAGAGCTTTTACCGTTGATGCTGTTGCTCTTGGTTATCGAATAACCTATCAAGATGAAGCCATATTTTATGATGAACAACCAACCGATTTAAAGATTGCTTTAAGACAACGACTTCGTTGGTCTAAAGGACATTTATTAGCCTTTGCTGAAACAGGTCCTAAGTTATTTTTAAATATCTTTCTTGGTAAGGCTTTAATTAAAAATAAAGATAAAGATAAAGAAAAAAAGAAAAAGAAGACATTTAAAGAATTTCTTCTTTCTGTTGTTGAGTCTATAAGACATCGTTTTGCATCTTTTGATATGTTAATGTTAACAATTCCTTTTACAGTTATTAATTTGGCTCGTTGGATTTTAGTAACTTTAATTCTTTATTCTTTTAATGCTTATGTATTTGGTTTAAAAAGTATTAATTTCTTTGGAGGAGGAACTTATTTAGCAAAGTTCTTAAGATTAATTTTTAATTTTAGAATTAATATTGCTCCTGGCTTTCATGCTTTCTTTGGTGCTTTACTTATTGCTATTTGGGCAAGAATTTTCTACCGTATTGGTAGTTATTTAGAAAATATTTTCCAAGCCGTTTATATTTTTATAATTGAACGTAAAAGAATTAAAAAAATTCCTTTTTCGAAAAAAGTTTTATTTTGTTTTACCTGGCCAATTTTTGATTTAATTGGTATGTATACTACTTATATTGCTTTATTTAAAAAGGTTGAATGGAAACCAATTCCCCATGAAAGTAAAGTTACTATTGATGATATAAATAAAAAATAAAAGTACATATTGAAAAAAATCCATATTGTACTTTTTTTAAGATATTTTTGTCAAAAAAGTGTTAAATTGTAGAAATATGTAATTTTATATGATAAGATTAAAGTGTACAAAGGAAATTAATGATATAAGGA